>AP024710.1:1245000-1515000 GCA_024363285.1 Leptolinea sp. HRD-7
AGTCAAGGCCTAAGCTGAGGCTGAAAAGCGTAAGTGATGGAGACCCGGTTAATATTCCGGGACCACTCAAAAGGAGTGATGGGAGGACACAACGAGGTAGGCCAGCCCGCCATTGGTATGCGGGTGAATCATATGTCAGACGATGAGACTTGTAGGAAAAACCGCAGGTTGAGTTGAGATATGGTTGCGTGCCCTAGAGGCTAAAGTGAGTTGAGCCTTGTTGTCGAGAAAAGTCCCTAAACGTTGAGAGTTGAGTGCTTGTACCGCAAACCGACACAGGTAGACGGGTAGAATATACCAAGGTGGACGGGAGAACCTTCGTTAAGGAATTAGGCAACATAGCCCCGTAACTTCGGGATAAGGGGTGCCTTGAGACGTGAAAGGAAACTTGAGCGTTTTGAGGTCGCAGTGAAATGGTTCTAGTGACTGGTTAACAAAACCACAGGTCTCTGCTAAGTCGAAAGACGCAGTATAGGGGCTGACACCTGCCCAGTGCCGGAAGGTTAAAGGGAGAGGTTAGCGCAAGCGAAGCCTTGAACTGAAGCCCCGGTGAACGGCGGCCGTAACTATAACGGTCCTAAGGTAGCGAAATTCCTTGTCGGGTAAGTTCCGACCCGCACGAACGGTGTAACAACTAGAACACTGTCTCAACGAAGGACCCGGCGAAATTGAAATGGCTGTGAAGATGCGGCCTACCCGCAGCAGGACAAAAAGACCCCGTGGAGCTTTACTGCATCTTGGCATTGAATTAGGATATTGTCTGTGTAGGATAGGTGGGAGTCTGAGAAACTGGCGCGCCAGCGTCGGTGGAGACGACGGTGAAATACCACCCTGATAATATTTTGATCCTAACCCCACGCCGTAAACCGGGTGGGGGACCGTGCCAGGTGGGCAGTTTGACTGGGGCGGTCGCCTCCTAAAAGGTAACGGAGGCGCCCAAAGGTTCCCTCAGGTAGAATGGAAACCTACCAAAGAGTGCAAAGGCATAAGGGAGCTTGACTGCAAGACCAACGCGTCGAGCAGAGACGAAAGTCGGGCTTAGTGATCCCACGGTACTGAGTGGAAGGGCCGTGGCTTACCGGATAAAAGCTACCCCGGGGATAACAGGCTGGTGAAGTCCAAGAGTTCACATCGACGACTTCGCTCGGCACCTCGATGTCGGCTCATCGCATCCTGGGGCTGTACAAGGTCCCAAGGGTCGGGCTGTTCGCCCGTTAAAGCGGTACGCGAGCTGGGTTCAGACCGTCGTGAGACAGGTCGGTCTCTATCCGCTGTGGGCGCAAGGGATTTGCGAGGATCTGCCCCTAGTACGAGAGGACCGGGGTGGACAGACCTCTGGTTTGCCAGTTGTCGTGCCAACGGCATTGCTGGGTAGCTATGTCTGGCAAAGATAACCGCTGAAAGCATCTAAGTGGGAAACTTGCCTCAAGATTAGATCCCTCATTCCGTAAGGAAGTAAGATCGCTGGAAGACTACCAGCTTAATAGGCAGCATGTGTAAGCATAGTAATATGTTGAGCTAAGCTGTACTAATGATCGAGGGCTTCCATGTGACGCGGGGAATTCGGAATTCTTTCTGAAGAAAAGCGGACCTACATACTATTCAACCTGACTTTGGAATAAAAGTCTCTTGGTGATTTGAGCGACAGTGGTACACCCGGTCACATCTCGAACCCGGTCGTTAAGGCTGTCAGCGCCGATGGTACTTGGGGGGCGGCCCCCTGGGAGAGTAGGTCATTGCCAAGAGGCTTTTTTCATTAGAAGACCCGGCTATCGGGTTCTTTCTTTTCTGAAGTCAATAAATGCCTTTTTTATGTTCGATCATTAGATTGTTGTTAAAATCGACTTGATTTGCGGTATAATAAATGCGTTCTTAAAACGGGCAGGTTCCATTATCTAGCACGTTCCTTTACGGAGGGCTTTGATTGTTTTTCCGGGAAAATTGGGTGAATTTTTCAAATCTCAAGTTTGACCGGCTGCGCCCTCCTGGACCAGCCGGTTTTATTTCTACCACTCGTACAAGATAGGAGGTGAGAATCCAATGACTGCAGTCGTATTACGTCCCAATGAATCTCAGGATCAACTGCTGAAACGTTTCCGCAAGAAAGTTGTTAAAAGCGGAGTTTTAAGTACTGTCCGCAGGAAACGCTGGTTCATCTCCAAAAGCGAGTTACGCCGGGTAGAGAAGAAAAAGGCTATTCGCCGAATCAAACGCCGCCAATTCACCCACACAGGTGAATAGGCTCCCGTTGCATCCAGGAGGATTGGATGGCTAAAGAAGAAGATAAAATACAGGTCGAAGGCGTAATTGTTGAAGCTCTCCCGGCTACTCAATTCCGCGTACGGTTGACTGAAAAAGATTACCACGACCACGAAGTACTGGCCTACCTTTCCGGTCGGATGCGCAAATATTACATCCGCATCCTGCTGGGTGACCATGTTCGCGTGGAAATGTCACCATACGATCTGACCCGCGGCCGCATAGTCTACCGCGCCAAGAAACCCAATGAAGGTGGCGGTGGCGAAGAATAACGCCGATACATAAAAAAATAAAAAACCCCTTTTATTTAATGAAAGGGGTTTTTTGTTGCCTGTATCAAAACTTACACAAGGATCCTGTTGTCAAAGGTGGTAAGAGCCTTCATATAATTAGCGCGTTCAAACAATGAGGGTTCATTTAATGTTTTGTCGCTCAAACTTCCCTGCATTTGTTGAATGGATTTGTACTGGTTTTTCTCCATCCAATCCAGCAATTGACTGTTCAATTCGGTCACCCGCCGGGTGCCTTTATCAAGTAATTCACTGGCCATCATGGTAACGCTGGCACCCGCCATAATTCCTTTTACAACATCTTCCACCGTATGGATGCCTCCGGTAATAGCCAGATCCGCTTTCAATCTTCCGTACAGTAAGGCCGTCCAGCGTAATGGCAGCAGAAGGTCACTACTGGTGCTGAGTTGAAGACTGGGGACAACATCCAGTGTATCCAGCGCGAAATCAGGTTGATAAAACCGGTTGAACAATACCAGCCCGTTAGCACCTGCCTGAACCAGCCGGTGAGCAAAATTCGGCAGCGAGGTAAAAAACGGTGAAAGTTTTATTGATAGCGGGATCTTTACCTGTTTTCGTACCGCTTTAACAAGGTTGATGTAATCACGTTCCAGATCCTGGCTGTTAAGCTCGGGATCTGTGGGAATGAAATACATATTCAATTCCAGCGCGTCAGCCCCGGCCTGTTCCATTTTCTTGGCGTAATCCACCCATCCGCCCTCTGTAACACCGTTGAGGCTGGCGATGACAGGAATCGAGACGGACTCTTTGATATTGCGGATCAGTTTGAGGTATTCTTCCGGACCGATATTGTAGTTACCTAGATCCGGAAAATAACTTTCCGCTTCGGGATTTGAATGAGCTCCCTGTTCAAGAAAATGGTCAAGAGCGCGGCTTTCATGGGTTATCTGCTCTTCAAAAAGCGAATACATTACAACCGCGGCAATACCCGCATCTTCCATCTTCTTTACCGTATCCACTTTTTTTGATAGAGGCGATGATGACGCAACAAGAGGATTGTTGAGTTTTAATCCCAGATACGTAGTGGTCAGATCAATCATATTCATTCTCCCTGTTAGATATATTAACTATAGCAGGGTTAAATGAACCCGGCGAGGAGTATCCTCGCCGGGTGTATAACGTTATATCAGAACCAGTTAATCCGAATTTTTGGCTTTGTATTCGATAGCAGCCATAGATTTGTACAGATCCCAGCGTTTCGCGGCATCTTCGGTGACTTTGTTCATCAACAATTCGGCACGGGCTTCGTCTGCCTGCATGAGCATGCGATAGCGGGTTTCCTTGTACGCATATTCAGACACAGGGATCGTGGGATCCTTGGAGTCGATAAGCAGCGGGTTCTTGCCTTCGTCCACCAGAGCCGGGTTGTAGCGATACAGAGGCCACATCCCAGAGGCGACAGCTGCTTTCTGCTGGTCAAGACCGCGGCGCATATCGATACCGTGGTTGATGCAGTGGCTGTAGGCGATGATCAGTGACGGGCCGTCGTACGCATCGGCTTCAAGGAAAGCTTTGAGAGTCTGGGCATCGTTGGAACCCATGGCAACGCGGGCAACGTAGATGTAGCCGTACGCCATGGCGATCATACCGAGATCTTTCTTGGGCAGGCCTTTACCGGCGGCGGCAAATTTGGCCACGGCGGCACGCGGGGTAGCTTTGGATGCCTGTCCACCGGTGTTGGAGTAGACTTCGGTATCGAGAACAAGGACGTTCACATTGCGGCCGGAAGCCAGAACATGATCGAGACCGCCGTAACCGATATCGTACGCCCAACCGTCTCCACCCATGATCCAAACGGATTTCTTTACGAGAACATCAGCGATGGAAAGAAGATGCTGGGCAAGAACATCTTTATTTCCGTTAAGTTTCTTCTTGAGTTCTTCCACTCGTTCACGCTGGGCTTTTATACCGGCGTCAGTGGTTTGATCGGCATTGAGGATGCCATCCACCAGAGATTCGCCAATAGTACCGGCCAATTTTTTCAGCAATTCGTGAGCATATTCCGTCTGTTTGTCGATGGTGAGGCGCATGCCCAGGCCGAATTCCGCGTTATCTTCGAACAGAGAGTTAGACCAGGCCGGGCCGCGACCATCTTTGTTCTGTGACCACGGGGTAGTCGGAAGGTTGCCGCCATAAATGGAAGTACAACCAGTGGCATTGGCAATGACCATACGGTCACCAAATAACTGAGAAGCAAGTTTGATATAGGGGGTTTCACCGCAGCCGGAGCAGGCACCGGAGAATTCGAACAGCGGTTGGAGCAATTGCGAATTCTTAACAGTGGTAGGCTGGAAGGCGGAACGGTCAACTTCAGGCAGCTTGAGGAAGAATTCCCAGTTGACATTCTCCTGATGGCGGATCGGAGGCTGCTCGGCCATATTGATAGCTTTGCGGCTGGGATCGGCTTTATTCTTGGAGGGGCAGGCTTCCACACAGAGTCCGCAGCCGGTGCAGTCTTCCGGAGAGACCTGGATGGTGAATTTGTTGCCGGGGAGTTCTTTGAATTTGGCATCGACTGATTTGAAAGTGGCCGGGGCATTTTTGAGCAAAGCCGGGTCGTACACTTTCTGGCGGATGACAGCGTGAGGGCACACGAATGAACATTTACCGCACTGGATACAGGTTTCGGGATCCCAAACGGGGATTTCGAGGGCAATATTCCGTTTTTCCCACTGTGCCGTGCCGGTCGGGAAAGTGCCATCAACAGGCATAGCGGAGACGGGGAGCTCATCACCTTCGAAGACGATCATCGCGCCGAGGACATCTTTCACAAACGCGGGCGCTTCGGGAGAGACGCTCGGGCGGCGGGTAAGCTTGCTGGTGACTTTATCGGGGTATTTGATCTCGTGCAGATGCGAAAGGGCGGCATCCACAGCCGCATAGTTTTGGTTAACCACGGCTTCACCGCGTTTACCGTAGGTTTTCTTGATGGATTTTTTGATCTCGGCAATGGCCAGATCGCGGGGAAGAACTCCGGAAATGGCAAAGAAACAGGTCTGCATGATGGTATTCACGCGGCCGCCCATACCGGTCTTCTGGGCTACATCATTGGCATCGATCGCGTAGAACTTAAGTTTCTTTTCGATGATATCTTTCTGAACTTCCTGGGGAAGTTTGTCCCAAACTTCTTCCGGACCGTAGATGCTGTTAAGCAGGAAGACGGCGCCCGGCAGGCAGTAGCGGGTCATATCAAACCGTTCAAGGAAAGAGTACTGGTGGCAGGCAACGAAGTTGGCTTTGCGGATCAGGTACGGGGCGTGAATGGGTTTGGGGCCAAACCGCAGGTGTGACATGGTCACAGAGCCAGATTTCTTGGAATCGTAGTAGAAGTAACCCTGAGCGGAGTTATCTGTCTCTTCGCCAATGATCTTGATGGAGTTCTTGTTGGCGCCAACAGTACCATCGGCACCGAGACCGAAGAACACGCAGCGAACAGTGCTGGGATCTTCAATATCCAGATCCGGATCGTACGCCAGACTGGAGTGGCTGACATCATCGTTGATACCCACAGTGAAAGAGTTCTTTGGGGCATCTTTCTTCAATTCATCAAACACACCCTTGACCATACCCGGGGTGAATTCTTTGGAGGAAAGACCGTAACGGCCGCCAACGATAATGGGGGCTGTTTTGAACGGGGCGATGCCTTTGGTGAGGCCCTCAGCAACAGCGGTAACCACGTCCTGGTAGAGCGGTTCACCGGTGGCACCGGGTTCTTTGGTGCGGTCAAGAACAGCGATCTTTTTGGTGGTGGCAGGGAGAACTTTGAGGAAAGCTTCCACATCGAACGGGCGGTACAGGCGGACATTTACCACGCCAACTTTTTCGCCCTTGGCGTTCAGATATTTGGCAGTTTCTTCCGCGGTATCGGCACCGGAGCACATGATCACGATGATATTTTCGGCATCTTTGGCGCCATAATATTCCATGATCTTGTAGCTGCGGCCGGTGATCTTCGCGAATTTATCCATATATTTCTGGACAATCGCCGGTGTGGCGGCATAGAATTTGTTAACGGTCTCACGTCCCTGGAAGAAAACATCCGGATTCTGGGCAGTACCGCGGAGAACCGGATGGTCGGGGGATAATGCGCGTTTACGATGTTCCGCAACAAATTTCTCGTCGATCATTTCGCGGATGTCGTCGTTGGTCAGTTTTTCGATTTTGTTGACCTCGGCGGATGTGCGGAAACCATCGAAGAAATGAACAAAGGGGATGCGGGCTTCGAGGGTGGCGGCATGTGCGATCAGCGCGATGTCGTGAGCTTCCTGCACAGAGCGAGACGTGATCATCGCCCAGCCGGTGGAACGGGCTGACATCACATCACTATGGTCACCATAAATGGAGAGCGCGTGTGTGGCCAGGGCACGGGCAGAAACATGGAAGACGGTGGATGTCAATTCGCCCGCGATCTTGAACATGTTGGGGATCATCAGGAGCAGACCCTGGGACGCGGTGAAGGTTGTGGTCAGAGCACCGGTTTGAAGGGCACCGTGAACAGCGCCGGCAGCACCGCCTTCAGACTGCATTTCTACTACGGAGGGAACAGTACCCCAGAGGTTGGGGAGTTTGTAGCCCGCCCACTGATCAGACCATTCGCCCATGGTGGATGATGGGGTGATGGGGAAGATAGCAATTACTTCACTGAGCTTATAGGCTATATCAGCTACAGCTTCGTTTGCGTCAAGTGTTACTTTTTCTCGCTGCATTTGGCTTACTCCATTCACAAAAATTTCCGGGCAGCCGTAAAAACCGCTCGGTTGGATTTGCTCATATTCGCCCGGTAATCGGGTTTCCTATGGTATTCACTAATGAAAGTATAGGTCAGTTGAAAATCCTCAATAAGTATCAAAAATCATAGAAAACGCTGTTATCATACAGCATTTTTTAAATAAGGCATGGCCAGTAACAGGCATGAAAGCGTTTTTCCATCACGGAACTGATTGGAATGGATCATCTTCCAGACTTCTTCAACCGGAATAGCTTTTACCTGCAAAAATTCGTCATCATCGTGTTTCAGCGGTGACGGATACAGGCCGGTCATCAGGTATACATGCATATACTCCGATGAATAGCCGGGAGCCAGATAGAATTCTCCCAGTTTTGTAATCGTGCTGGCGGCCATGCCGGTTTCTTCGCGAACTTCACGGGCCGCGCACTTCTCAGGGTCTTCGTCGATTTCAAGTGTACCGGCAGGTAGTTCCAGTAAGTCTCCTTTTACACCTATCCGATACTGGGTTACAAATAATATACGGTTCTGTTCATCCACAGGAACCAGCGTGACGGCTCCCGAATGTTTTACGTAATCGTAATGTGTTTCCCGTCCATCCGGCAGCCGGACTTTTACTTTTTCAACCGCGAAAGCCCGCCCGCGGTATTGTTCTACTTCTTCAAGCCAATCGAATGTCATTATTCTTCCGGGGATTACTGTTTGAAGTACAGTGGCTAATTATACCTTGTTCCAGTCACTTCATTTAAATAACAAATAATCATTAAGGATGATTCCGATGAGAATTTGCCAGTATTTTTATTGTATTATTCATCAAAAAGTAAAGGTTTTCTAATTCCATAGATTTTTTAACGTGAAAAGACGCACTGGCGGGTGCGTCTTTTCACGTTGAGGATGGATCGAGATTCTTGTGGAGATCTCGGAATACCTGATATCAGGGAATGCGAAGCATTTTTCCAGGATAGGGTTTGAAGTCATCCGGAAGTTCATTCGCTTCCAAAATTTCACTGGGGTCTACGTCACCATACTGACAGGCAATGGTGTTGAGGGTTTCACCTGCCGCTACCTGGTGCATCACCGGATGTTCGCGAATATAGCGGTGACCGAAGCGGCTTTCGGGCCATTCTCCCGTCTGTGGAATTTTGAGCACAAAACCAACATCTGGTTTTGATTCCAGTGATAGGCCGCTGGCGTTAAGAAGGTCAATCGGATTCAAATTGTAACGGCGGGCAATACAAAACGGCCATTCGCCCTTTTGAAGAGAATAGGTCTCCGGTCGGTGTAAATCTGGTGTGGGAGCCGGCTCTTCGTCATCTTCATTATTAGATGATGACGACACCGCTTTGGCAATGGCTTTTTGCGCCGGATCTGTGGGGGCAACGGCTGCTTCAAGGGCTGCTGCTGCCGCCTGCTGGCGGGTATCAAAAAGGGCCAAAAGTGTAGGCGTAGGTTTTACCGAAGATTGTCTGGATGCGCTCATCTGGCATCCACTTGAGATCATTAACAGTAAAATTGACGTTAAGGAAAGGGCGTTAAAAACTCTTTTCATCTGGAATGCTCCTTCCCACTCCACAGGCGGTGTTCTCCGCCAGAAATTTTCTGATAATGGAGTGTAACGGCTATGGTGCAAGAAGCGCGCCAGACAACCTTTTCTGTGGAATTATTATGCAGATTTATTTCTCATGTTCCATAACCGGTGGTCGCGATGACCAGCCGGTATACCGGAAATTAGTTGAAGCATTACTGGCAGATGGTCACATCGTGCCTACAGCTCATCTGGCGGATGATTCCATCTCTATTAAGGAAAAGAATGTAAGTGCCGATGAAATCTATGCGCGCGATTCATCATGGGTAAAAGAATGTGACGCGGTTGTCGCAGAAGTTACTACGCCTTCACATGGTGTTGGGTACGAGCTCGCGCTGGCGGAGTTCATTGGCAAACCGGTTTTTATTTGCTATCGGGCTGGCACAAGTGTTTCAAAAATGTTACTGGGTAATCCAACTCCGTTATTTCGATTCTACGCGTATACATCCGCAGAAGAAGCCATTCACAATATGAGGGTCTTCTTAAAACAGGTGACGGAAGAGTGAGAGTCATCCGGTGTTTAAATGACTTTCGGCAATGGTCAGACAACTTGATGTCGGATACTATAAAGGCAGTTCGGTGAGCCGAACAAAAGCAGATCATATCGCTGTCTCCTCCTTTGGCGAAAGTCTCCGCCGGGTAACTGACCACCCCCGGCGGAGGCTGCTTTTAATCTATAAATTATCTTTTTGGGTACTATCGTAATAAATCTATGGGGGTTTTAATTTGTATCTAACATTGCGCTATGTTAGTATGTTAAAGGTTTTGAACAAAAAAAGGAGGTATCTGCCACATATATAAACCAATCTGAAACCGTTGTCACTGTCCAATCCAATTTTATTTCTGTTTTCTATGGAGGAACTATGCAAGGCAGTACTTCCGGTAAAGAACTAACAGCAGCACAGATATGGTCAGTAGAAAAGGGCGAAAAACGCTCTGTAAATGTGATCCATATAGTGATCACCGCGTTGTTAATAGGTATTGGTTTTGTTGTAGGCGCTTTTGGTAGTATCAGTTTTCCCCTTGGTTTTGGGGTAAATTTCTTCTGGACCGGTATTGCCGTTCAACAGGTGGGATCTATCTGGTTTGGAATGTGGGGTGTGATCGCCGGTGCCATCTTCCCGTTCTTTTCGAACGCGATTTCAGGCACTCCGTTTTATGTTTCACTGGCATATATCCCCGCCAACTTTGTTCAGGGCTTCTTACCGGCATGGGCTTTCCGCTTTTTTAAAGCTGATCCCCGTCTGAAAACCGGTCGTGATTATTTAATATTGCTGGGTGCCATGATCGTTTCATCCGCTTTCGGAGCGTTATGGTCACCGTTGGTGGTTCTGAAGGGTTTTGGCCTGCTAACAACGGATTCTGTCCCTATGTTCATCTGGGGCTGGTTTGGTGGAAATGTGGTCGCCGGATTGGTGTTCAACTTCATCCTTCTGAAAGCGTTATCACCCGTGGTAATAAAGACGGCAGCGTTTGTAAAGAAGTGGTGGGCGTAACATCCAATTGATTAATTGACCGTTCAATGAGCGGGGGTGAAAACCCCCGCCTTTCACATTAAGGGAAGCCGTATGAACAAAACTTTACTGGGTTATGTTCCGGAACAATCGCCGATTTATGTTGTGCATCCATTTGTAAAACTTTTTTTCATGTTAGTGGTAAGCCTGTTCCCGATTGTGATTTACGCTCCAGAATGGAACGCGTTGATAATGTTGGTTATTATTCTTTTGATGTGGTATTCCCGGGTGGATATGAAAACGTTAAAAATCTATGTACCCGTCGCCATATCAATGGGAACCATCATTCTGATCTCATATACCGTGCTTGGCGGTAATCACCCGGAATTCCGTCTGCTGGTTCGGTTTGCCGGTATAAATTTTTACTGGGAGCGGATACGAGACGGATTGGTCGTCTACTTCCGGATTCTGCCGATGATCTTTACGATGGTCTTTTTTCTCAGCACATCCCGAGAAAGGGATGTCATTGTGGCCATGCGGTTTGTAAAAATCCCATTTGTAGTCACCTACGTGTTTGCCATGGCCTTGCGTTCTGCCGGACTGGTGTTGGAAGATTTCTTTATTATTCGCCAGGCTGAACAGGCACGAGGGTTTGATACAACCGGAAAATCACTCTGGTACAAGATTCGTAAGTACATAATGTATATGATTCCGCTTTTTGCTCTTTCTCTTCGCCGGGCTGAAGAGTTCACCAATGCTCTGGTGGCGCGTGGTTACGCGTTTACCGGTGAAGCGGCCAGGGTGAAACGTCCGGATTATGTTCTAACACACTATACCTTTAAGACCCTTGATATGTCGTTGACAGCAGCCATTTCGGCGATTTTCTTGATCATCTTGATTCTCCGGTATGGCTACGGCTATTTTACATTGGATACATCCGTGTTCATTTCCTGGTTAAGCCGGGTGCTGTGACGGAGGCCGAATGAGTTCCATCATCCAAATTAAAGATTTTACCTGGCGATATATAAGCGCCGATAAACCGGCTGTTAAGAATATTAATCTAACAATTGATGAAGGTAAGTTTGTGGGAGTTATCGGTCAAAACGGCGCCGGCAAAACATCACTGGCTTACGCGATAGATGGCCTGATCCCCGGGCAGTATCACGGGGTTAAAGAAGGTGAGGTAAATGTTCTAGGAACAGAAGTTGAGCAATTTCATAAAGGTATGCTTCAACAGGTTGTTGGCATGGTGTTCGCGGATCCCGAGGCGCAATTCACGGCGATGACCGTTGAAGACGAACTGGTATTTGGGATGGAAAACCTGGGGATGTCTATCCCGGAAATTAAAGAAAGATTGGAATGGGTCTGTACCTTAACCGATATGACCCCGTTGCTTGCAAAACCACCATACGAGATTTCGGGCGGACAAAAACAACGGGTAGCTCTGGCGGCAGTTCTTGCTATGACCCCCCGGGTAATGATCCTCGATGAACCAACATCCATGTTGGACCCGTACAGCCGAAAACGGGTGTTTGATGTGCTGGGAAAATTGAAACATGAGAACAAAATGACAGTCATTGTCATTGAACACAGCCTGGAAAACTTGATCCCTCTGGCGGATGAAATGATCTTGATGTCACATGGTGAATTGATTCGGCATCAGGAAACACATGAATTCTTCCAGGATATCGATTTTCTCCTGACAAATGGCGTCTACCCACCGGAGACTCCTCTTTTCTTCCATGAGTTGAGAAAACGAGGGTATTACAAGGGACCCATACCGGTTACGAATGAAGAAGCCATCAAGGTTTTTCCCTGTAAGACGGGTGGATAGGAGAGCGAATATGAATGAAAAAAAGCCGTTTGTTGAAGTTCGTGACCTGACCTATTCGTATGAAGACGGCACTCAGGCTTTGAAAGGCATTAACCTCACGATTTCTGAAGGAGAGTTTATTGCGTTTATCGGTCAAAACGGGTCAGGTAAAACCACATTGTCAAAATGTTTGAATGGGTTGTTCAAACCAACCACCGGAAGCGTATTGGTAGACGGGTTGGATTCAAAAACGACATCCATAGTTCAAATGGTCAAACGGGTAGGATATGTTTTTCAAAATCCGGACCACCAGTTATTTAATAATAATTGCATGGATGAAATTGCGTATGGTCCGCGCAATATCGGTCTTTCTGAAGAAGAAGTTCAAGAACGCGTAATCGAAGCGGCCGAAGTGGTAGGATTGAACTCCATTTATTTCCATGAGCACCCATTCTTTTTGAATAAGGGAATGCGCCAGCGTGTGGCAATCGCTTCAATTCTGGCTTTGAAACCGAAATTGATTATTGTGGATGAACCAACCACCGGGCAGGATGTGCGCCAATCGCTGGAAATTATGGATTTCTTAACAGACCTTAATCGGAATCATGGGCATATTGTCATTTTTGTCACGCATGACATGCCCATCGTTTCTCGCTATGCTCGCCGGGTGGTGATGATGGGCGGTGGACAAATCATCGTGGATGGACATCCCGCGGATGTATATGCCCAGACAGAAAACCTGGCAAAAGCATTTGTTGAACCGCCGCAAATCACACAGTTGGCCCAATTATTAAAAAATCGGGGGTTTAACCCTGGCACACTTTCAGTGACAGAAATGGTAGACCAGTATCAAAAGTATTGTGTGTAAAAAGAGAAACCGGAAGGGCAACATCCTTCCGGTTTCAGTACCTCTTTTCATAATTAAGGGTTATGATGTTCAACATCTCACTTTCAGGTATTGGCATCATGACGGAACACCCCTACATCTATCAGACGAAAATTCCGGTACGTTCATTTGAATGTGACATTAACCGCCGATGGAAACCAGCGTCTTTTTTTCAACATTTGACCGAAACAGCCGGCCATCACGCTGAAAAACTCGGCTGCGGGTTTGACGTGATGTTGGCCCGTGATCTTTTCTGGGTTCACTCGCGGATGAAGATCAAATTTCTGCGTTTTCCAACCGATGGAGAGAAGATCACTATAACAACCTGGCCGAAAACCATCCAACAGAAACTGTTCTTTGTGCGAGATTACCAGATACACGCGGAAGATGGGGAACTGTTAGCGGCGGCTTCATCTGCCTGGCTTGTGATCAACGCCACAGAAAGACGAATGGTTCCACCTCTATCGACAGGGCTTGACCTGCCCTGCATTCCTGATAAAACGGCTTTGGAAGGAACTCTTGACCGCCTGTCAGTGGGTGAGGGCGGTGATGAACGACTGAAGTTAACAGCGAACTATTCTTCTATTGATATGTTGGGACACGTCAATAACAGCCGCTACGTGGAATGGATATGCGATTCATTTCCAATGGAACGGTATAAGAACCAACAATTGGATTGGCTACAGATCAATTATGACAAAGAGATCCGTCCGGGAGAGGATGTCTCTGTGTTTTTACAGGAACCGGATGGCGAACCATCAAAATGGGCTGTGGCCGGTAGGAATATGTCTAACGGCACCAGAGCGTTTGAAGCCGTAGGGCAGTGGAAACAACCATAAATTTCGCGATGTTCGAAAAACAACAGCCATTAATGGAACTCTGACATAAGAAGTGAACCCTTCAGATTAATCATTTGATTTGATTACAACTCATCGGTCAATTGCATCAACACAGGACGGGCGGCCAGAATTGCCCGCGCCCGGTGACTTAATCGGTTTTTTTCTTCCATACTTAATTCCGCCATAGTTCGGGTTAGTCCCTCAACCTGGAAGATCGGATCGTACCCGAAGCCGTTAGTACCGCGTTCTTCGGGGATGATCTCGCCCCGGCATTCACCATCCAGTGTAAAAGTACGTCCATCTGGTGTGGCGATAACCACGGTGCTTCGGAAGGCAGCCAGCCAGGGTTGAGGAAAATTTTTTAACTTCTCCAACAGAAATCTTCGCCGTTCCGCGTCAGTAGCGCCAGGTTTGCCTGAAAAGCGGGCGGAGTAAATACCAGGCTGGCCGCCCAACGCGTCCACTTCTAACCCGGAATCGTCAGCCAGAGTCACCAAACCGCTTACCTGACAGTACGCCAGGGCTTTCTTCAGCGAATTTTCCGCGTATGTGGTGCCGTCTTCTTCAACATCCAGTTCGATCCCAATATCCGCCGGTAGAACGGCATCCAGTGGTATATCTTGAAGTAAAGCCATGATCTCAGCCAGTTTGCCTTTGTTCGAGCTTGCAATAAGTAATCGCATAATCCCTGCCATTTTTGAATAAGAATAGAATAAGTCGTTGACTTTAATTTTCGGCGTGCTATAATTTCGTATATCTTATTAATTTAACTTTGGGACTCCTTTGGCACAAAACCGCTTTCCCCTTCGGATCAATGTAGGCTTTCTGCTCAACGCACCTATCAGCACGAGCCGAGAGATAAGTTTTGATCTTCCATCAATAAAACTTGGCGAAGACCTCGATCTGAAAAACCTGATTGGAAAAGTAAATCTGACTCGAACACCCAAAGGAATTCTCGTGGAAGCGGATTTTTCATCGAGCATGTTTGTTGAATGTGTGCGCTGTCTCGAAGAATATGACCAGAAATTACATACCGTTTTCAGTGAATTGTATGCATTTCACGAGAACTCTGTAACAGAATCCGGGCTTATTGTACCGGAAGACGCGAATATCGACCTGTTGACAGTCTTGAGAGAATATTTTTTGATCGAGGTGCCTATCAAGTTGATATGCAAAGAAGATTGTAAAGGTCTTTGTTCGGAGTGTGGTGAAAATCTCAATTACAACACGTGCGAACACCAGGTTCATTAAAATGGTGCAGCCATAACGAGGAGGGAAGGGCATGGCAAATCCGGCAAGACGGCGTAAAAATACCCAGATCCTCGGCATGTTGTTGGAAAAAGCCGATGTTCAGGGGTACCTGACAACAGAAGATCTTATGGAAGCCTATCCTGAAGTCTCCGCAGACGCGGAACGCTTGGAAGCGGTGATGATGGCATTACGCCGCCGGGGTATTGAGTTCCTCGATGGAAACTCAGATATCGCCGATTCCAGTGATGAATTGGGAGACTCTGATTTTGACCCGTATACCGACCTGGCACCTCTTTCCAGCGAAGATACCATAGGCCTGTACTTAAAAGAAATGTCGCGGGTACCGCTACTGAACGTACAGGAGGAAATGGAACTTGCCCGGCGAATCGAATCAGGGATAGAAGCCGCGAAGCGTTTGAAGTCCTTCCCGGAAAAAGGCACACCGGAACAGCGCGAAGAACTGGAGCGCACCGCTGAAGATGGCCTGCGGGCGCGGGAGCACCTGATCAAGGCGAATACCCGGCTGGTTGTTTCAATTGCTAAACGTTACCTGAGCCGGGGTGTGCCTTTCCTTGACCTGATCCAGGAGGGTAACCTTGGTCTAATGAAGGCGGTGGAAAAATATGAATACCAGCGTGGTTTCCGCTTTTCCACCTATGCCACCTGGTGGATACGGCAGACGATCACCCGGTCGATTGCCGATCAGGGGCGGACCATTCGTGTGCCGGTGCACATGGTTGACCGAATACGCCAATTGTACAAGTTGACACATGAGATGGAACAAAAATTGGGGCGCGTTCCCACCAATGAAGAGCTCGGCGAAGAAATCGGTGTAAGCCCGAATAAAGTGGACTGGATGTTGCAGGTTTCGTGGCTTCCGCTCTCACTTGAAAGCCCGATCAATGATGAAGATGATTCTGAATTGGGAATGTTCGTGGAAGATGAGATCACTCCCACACCCATGCAATCAGCTTATACAAATTTGCTGCGCGAAAAGATAGAAGAAGTACTGGCTACATTGCCGCCGCGTGAAGCCCGCATTTTGCGGCTGCGGTTTGGTTTGGATAACGGCCGAACATACACACTGGAAGAAGTGGGCAAAAAATTTGGGCTCACCCGTGAGCGTATCCGTCAGATCGAGGGGAAAGCCCTTAGCCGGCTGCGCCACCCGCGCCGTGCCAGGCAGTTGAAAGATTACGTGCAATGATACGCTTGTAGGTTGGGGCATGACCCAACCTGAATTGAATTGAAAAGCATCGCTTCTATGCGCAAGTTCCGTTGAGGTAACGCTGGATGTTCACCCGCGCTTCGTTAAACCGAAGTTCGGCGTAAGTGTCCCTACGGTCAATATGAAAGACGGGAGCTTACCACTTTTCGTAATGGATGCGTTCCGGTTTGAAGCGATGAGGTGGTAATTTCTTTTCGTTTGGGCGACCCATGGCTACCAGCGAAAGCGGGTGAACCGTCAGCGGAAGATCGAACAATTTGCGGATCAATGGGATGCGGTCGATCTCAGGATGCAACCCGATCCATACGGCTCCCAGCCCCAACCCATGCGCGGCCAGTAGAATATTTTCTGTAGCAGCAGCGCAATCCTGCGGCCATCGCCCCGGGTGATTTTCCAGTTTTTCATCGGCACAAACCAGAATAGAAACCTGAGCGTTAGGCAACATACCGGCATAAGGGTGCATCCGGGCAACCTCATCCATTGTGTTGTGATCGCGAATCACAATAAAATGCCACGGACGGGCATTTCCTGAAGATGGCGCTGCCATAGCCGCCTGAAGAATGAGTTCAACTTCTTCGTCTGTTACCGGTTCTGTTGTGTATTTGCGGATACTGCGGCGTGAAAGAATAGCTTCCAGAACGTCCATTTATTCCTCCGATTTTTTTATGGCTTCCACCGGGGTTACAGATCCATAAATTACCGAAAGTATTCCTGAAAGGTAGCGGTCCATCGTCCACAGATTGGCATAAACCAGATTTCGGATGATGGGTCCGGAAAGCGTATCATTTTCCACGTTGATGCTGGTTTTATAGCGGACTTCGCCATCGCTGAAGTCCATCTCGAAATTACCAACCTTAAGTCCATAATTGGCACGGGTAAGAAACTCGGCCATTTCCAGGCGTTTATCTTCAGGAACATTCACTGGAAGAACAGAGAAAAAAAAGAAAATGGGCTGTTCCTCATGAATCTGAGCGTAACAGGACCATTTTCCATTTTTCCCTTGAAAGGTCATCTGCAAAATGGGTTGGTTTCCGAGCTGCAGGTAATACCACTCATCATCCGTAAAGAATTTTTGAATAATAGGGAACAAATCATTCATGGTATTCATTCTATCATAGGGATAAAATTGGACAAATATTAACCTCAACCAGAGTTGAATAATGTTTTATTTTAATCTATTGAAAAAATAAGAGTTTTCTCATAATAGCCGGCAAGTGGGTGTCTTATCCGGATTGTTCAACCGGTGTTTATGGTAAGATTCACCGCAATAGTGGTACAGATACTGACATTTGTAGTGGGACGCGTTGCGAGTGAAATAGCAGCATGCTATAATTTCTTATGTATCGGATATCCGCTTGAAGTTTCTAAGATCCGGTACCTTCTCTGGCACACGCCTTACTTTTCCCACCTACTTAAAGACAACTTTTGACTACAAGACCCGTACATCAAGTAAGGGTAATTTTCTATTTCTCCCTTTCAGAAGAGACTGTCATATGACCTTGAATGTCCATGAATTGGAAAACTTGTCCCTTTCAAAACTTCGGGAAGTTGGGAAAGATTTCAATGTTCCCAACGCATCACGCCTGAAGAAAGAAAATCTAATCCTGAAAATCCGCCAGAATGAAGCCGCGCAGGAAGGGCTTGAAGTGCGTGGCGGTATTCTGGAAGTGTTACAGGAAGGGATAGGATTCCTTCGGCAAAATTATGCTATTGGGCCTGAAGATGTATATGTTTCTCAGGCTCAGCTCAGGCGGTATGACCTGCGCAGCGGAGACTTCATCATCGGGCAGGTAAGACCTCCCAGGGAATCTGAGCGTCATTACGGTTTATTAAAGGTGGAAACGATCAATGGAATTCCATCTGAAGACGTGCAATCTCGCCGACGGTTTGAAGACCTAACCCCCATCTTCCCCGATAAACGATATGACCTGGAAACCGACCGGTCAATCCTTTCAACCCGATTGATCAACCTGGTCTCTCCCATTGGACGCGGGCAGCGCGGTATGATCGTATCTCCGCCAAAAGCAGGCAAAACGACCATCCTGAAGCAAGTTGCCAATGGAATTTCCACCAATTACCCCGATGTTCATTTGATCATCACGCTAATCGGCGAGCGGCCGGAAGAAGTAACCGATATGGATCGTTCTGTGGATGCCGAAGTGGTGTCATCTACGTTTGATGAACAGGTAACTTCGCATGTTCGCGCGGCTGAAATTGCTCTTGACCGGGCCAAACGTCTGGTCGAGATGGGCCGTGATGTGGTTATACTGATGGACTCGCTAACCCGGCTCGCAAGGGCTTATAATCTGGTAGTAAATCCATCCGGCCGTACGCTTTCCGGCGGTATGGACCCCACCGCGTTGTATCCGCCAAAACGGTTCTTTGGCGCGGCCCGTAACCTGGAAGAAGGTGGATCGCTCACCATCATCTCTACCGCGCTGGTGGATACCGGTTCCCGGTTGGATGATGTGGTATATGAAGAGTTCAAAGGTACCGGTAATATGGAACTGCATCTTTCCCGCCGGTTACAGGAAAGGCGGGTTTTTCCGGCAATAGATATCGAACGGTCTTCCACACGCCGCGAAGAATTATTGCTCGGACCTGATATACTTCAAAGAGTCTGGTTGATGCGGCGTATGTATCTGCAGATGATCGCTCCCCCGCCGCAGGGAGCTGGTATGGACCCTTCGGTCGGAACAGAGGCAATTCTTCAGCGAATGACCCGTACGAAGACCAACCAGGAGTTTCTGGAAAATTTAACGGAGGATACGTGAAATTAAAATTCGCAACCCGTGAAAAGCCATCCGGGGAACCGCAGGAAAAGGTTCATAAACCTGGACTAAACTGGCTATCAGGTATAAGTTGGGGGGTTGCGCTGGTTATGATCGGTTTAACGGTATTCGTGGGAACAAAGCGGATACCGGGTATTGTGTTTACCGAAGCACCATTGCCAACTCCCACACCGGTTTCACCAATTCCGCAGGGAAGCGGCGGAGCTCCGCATATGCCTTCTTTATCCGCGGCAAATATTTCGTATGTGGCCCGTCAGGCGGATTCGCACACACAAAAACCGGACCGTCCGCTGGATAAAGTTCAGCATTATGTGGTGGAAAAAGGCGATTCGGTTTTTTCCATTTCCCGACAATTTGACCTTAAACCCGAATCTATCCTGTGGGCGAACTTTGATACCCTGCAGGATGATCCTCAAATGCTTTCAGTGGGTATTACTCTGAACATACCACCAACTGACGGTGTGTATTACAAGGTTAAAAAGAACGATACCCTTGAAAAGATCGCGGCAACATACCGGGTGTATGTGGATGATATTGTTATGTGGCCGGGGAATAAGCTGGATTTTACTAATCCAAAAATTGAACCAGGGCAATACCTGATGATCCCCGGTGGCACCGGTGAGGTTCGCCAGTGGGTTATTCCCGATATGGCCAGAGGAAAATCGGGTACACTGGCCAACTCTAAGATCAACGGTCCTGGCGGTTGTGAAATTCCATCTGGCGGCGCGGTTGGCACGGGCAGCTTCCGCTGGCCGACCAACAACGTTCACAAGATTTCTGGCAATGACTACTGGTCTGGTCATCTGGGTATAGATATCGCCGCTCTGACCGGTGATTACATCCTCGCGGCAGACAGCGGTGTGGTGGTATATGCCGGCCCGATCAGCGGTGGTTATGGTCTGTTCGTGATGATCGATCATGGCAACATGTACCGTACCGCGTATGGTCATAATAGTGCCGTGTTGGTTCGCTGTGGTCAGAGCGTGACACAGGGGCAGCTGATAGCCTACGCGGGCAGTACGGGTAATTCCACCGGGCCGCATCTGCACTTTGAGATCCGCGCCGGTTCGGGTTTTGTCAATCCGTGGGCATTGCTCCAGTAACAATTTGATAAAGCACAACAAGAAGAAACCTGAAGAAAATTACCTTCAGGTTTCTTTTTTTAATCTGTGCATCAGAGCAGATCTACCGGGTCGATCTGAATTCGGGCGTTCTTTAATGGAATACCCCGTAGCACCCGAACAGGATCCGGGCTGCGAATGATGATCTGGTAACGGTAATACCCACCTTCGCGCGCGAAGAAGCAGGGAAGGGCGCCGCTTGCCGATGTGGCGGTCAGGTCATGCTCCATGATCCGATTGATTACAGCTTCACGGGTTTTTTCCGCCTGTATTCGGCAAGATTCTTCATCCAGGTTCTGGAAGATGATTCTCGCCAGCCGGGTAAACGGGGGATAGTGAAGGCGCTGGCGTTGTGCGATCTCAAAATCGTAAAAACTATCCAGGTCATATTCGGCTGCGGACTTAATGGCATAATGCTCCGGCTGGTAGGTTTGCAAAATAACCCGGCCGCCCTTTTCACGGCGCCCCGCGCGGCCTGCCACCTGGGTGATCAGTTGAAAGGTGCGTTCCGGTGACCGATAATCCGGCATGTTCAGGCCGGTTTCCGCCAGAAGGATGCCTACCAGGGTTACCAGTGGAAAGTCATGTCCTTTCGCCACCATTTGAGTACCAACCAGGATGTCGGCATGATGGGCGGTAAAATGCCCGAGGATGATCTCGTGGGAGTCACGTTCTTTTGTTGTTTCGGCGTCCCAGCGTAATACCCGCGCAGACGGAAATTGCAGTTTTAATTCATTTTCCACCCGTTCCGTTCCGGTTCCGAAGTGACGAATGCGCTCACTGGTGCAATTTGGGCATTGCCTCGGCAGGTTGCGTTTATACCCGCAATGGTGGCAGAAAAGGGTGTTGTCACTTGTGTGCAGGGTAAGTGGTATTTCACAACGCGGGCAGCGGATGGTGTGACCACAATCGTAACAAAAAATAAATGTGGATGTTCCACGGCGGTTGAGAAAGATGATCGCCTGTTCGTTCGAATCAAGGACTTTTTGAATGGACGTCTGCAGTAACCGGCTGAACATCGAACGTGAACCGGCTTTTAATTCTTCGCGCATATCAACGATTTCAACCGGCGGGAGACCAGCATCAATCGCCTCAAAAGAATCAAATTGGGAAATCGGTTTGGATTGAGAAAGTGAAGAGGCGGAGTCGGAGAGGGGATCTACGGTAATTGTGCTGTTGGTTTCTTCTGCGGGCCAGGTTTGTGTGAAAGATACCCGGTTCTTCAATTCCAGATAATCCCAGTTCCCCTGCCGGGCATTATACAGTTGAGTTACATCTGGTGTGGCAGACCCAAGAATAAGAGCGGATTGATTCAACCGCATCATTTTCTGAGCCACTCGTAATGCAGAATAGACGGGTGGAAAATCATCCTGATAATAAGAATCGTCATGGCATTCATCTACCACGATCAAACCGATATTTTTCAAAGGGGCGAACAGGGCGCTGCGCGGGCCGATAATTACCGGCAGTACGCCTGCGCGGGCGCGCCTCCAGGTGTCATACCGCTCTCCGGGTGTAAGTTTCGAGTGGATCAATCCTACCTGTCCGGGAAACCGTGAAAGAAACCGTTGAACGGCCAACGGGGTTAATGATATCTCTGGTACCAGAATGATTGCCTGTCGTCCGCATAACAGGGTTTCTTCCACAGCCCGCAGATAGAGTTCGGTTTTACCCGAACTGGTGACCCCGCGGAGTAATATCGGCCGAATCTCTTCGCCGCAATTGGCTTTCTTCAATACCGGCAGGATCGACTGCCAGGCGTTTTGCTGGTCTATCGTTAATTCTGGAGCTGGTTGGTCAAGTGGGACAACCTTTTTCAGAGGATCACGCCAGACTTCTGTTTCGTTTAATACAATTAAGTCCAGTTCCTGAAGTACGATCAGATCATCCATATTGCAACCGCTGGCAGCGTAAACCCAGGTGACTTCAACCGGCAGAGGTTCATCAGCCAGGTATTCAAGCGCGCGCTGACGGCGGACCTGAACAGCCGGAAATATACTCAAATTCTTCTTGGCTTGTTCCAAAGTCTCATGACTGCAGGCCAACGCGGCTGTTCGCACAAATTTAGGCCGAACACGAGGGGGCATCAATACCGAGCGCGAGGTTATCCGGCCGGCTGCTTGCAGCTTACGCAACGACCCCTGAAGTGAAACATGTGGTATGGCGCGTTCCAGTTGATGCAGGCGAAGGCTTCCCCGATTAATCAATTGCTGCATGATTCGAGTTTCAGTTTGATCCAACCCGCGGAGATTCTCATCATTCGAGATGTTCTCATATAACGTATCCGCCTGAGACGCCAGCCCCGGAGGAAGCATCAGGTCAATACACTGGCAGATGGGTGTAAGAGTCTCATCAGCCATCCAGACAGCCAATTCCAATTGCTGTGATGTGACTACCGGGATTGGGTCAACCAACGCGGTGACCGGTTTCGGGTCAGCTACTTCTGGGATATCTACAAACCGGGTGACAACTCCCTGAAGCGCGCGGTTGTTAAAAGGAACTTCCACCAGACAACCGGGTAAAACCTTTCCGTCAAGTGAATCCGGAACGCTGTAATCGAATTCCCCATTCAGTACGGGAATATTGACCGCCACCCTGACAAATCTCGAAACATCCATGCGGGAAGTGTACTCGATTCCTCGTTTGATTTTGTTTGTACCGGTTAAACCTTAAGAATAACAGCAGAACCATAACCTACAACAGATTGGTGGTCACCTGTTTCGGCGGCCGAATTACTGTGGTGAAGCAAGATGGCTTTATTGGCTTTAAGGCAGAGCGAAGCCCACATAATCGCGCTGATTGCCCCGGCACCGCAGGCATAACCTTTTCCGGTAATGTCGGCATCCAACACACCGGCTGGAGAAAGAGATTCAATTTGTTTTTCTATATACGCGTCAAGTTCGTCAGCTTCTGTTTCCGGGTAAAAATGGGAAAGGTCACTGCTGGCTACGAGAAGGGTTTTCTTTTTCAGAGCGATAGCAGCCAATGCTTCACCAAGGGCTTCCATTTCACCCGCGTTGCGAGATCGGACCATAACCGGTAGAAGTGAAAATGGACCTTTAAGTCCTCGCTGCAAAAACGGTAATTCAATTTCCAGTGAATGTTCGCCGTCTCGTGTGACACGCGATAAGGGTGCGCCGACAAGGCGGGTGATTTCTGTATCCAGGGCATCCTGGGCTTCTAAATCGACTGGAATTTCACCCAACGGGGTGTAATACGCTTTATGCCCGGTGGTGATCAATGACCGTGGAAAGATATCATGAAAAGGTGAGACGATGGCTACCAGATCATAGGAATTCCCTCTCACTGTTTTAAACGCATGGGCGGCTGTCAGACCAGAATAACGATGACCGGCATGAGGAGCGATCAGGCTGATAACTTCGCCCGGTAAATGAGGGATTACGGCTGAATCGAGAAGCGTATCCATTTGCTTTGCCAGGCGGTCAGGGTTACCTTCGTACCACCGGCCGGCAATAGGTGATGGACGGACATCCAATATAGCGGACATGCAAGATTCCTTTCTCAAAAACGAGGGACCTTAAGAATATTCTAGCACGCCGTAAAAAAACGGAGATATCTCAGAGTACGTTTATTGTAAGAAATCTTTTGGATTTACCCGTCCGTACAGATCACTCCGCATTTCAAAATGAAGATGTGGACCGCTTGACCGACCGGTGGAACCCAGCAGGCCTATAACCTGCCCTTGTGAAACCGATTGCCCGCAGGTGACACTGATGGAACTCAGATGCGCGTACAGTGTTTGCCATCCATTGCCATGATCGATTACAACCACGTTGCCATAACCAAAGTCATTCCAACCGGCATAAACGATTACACCGCTGTCGGCCGCAAACACACCATTATTTAGTTGTCCGCCGATATCGATGGCGTAGTGACCGGTTTCGGGTGAATAGTCATAGCCCGATATAAAGCGATCCGGTGCCGGCCATAGAAAGATACCACTGCCTATCAATCCATCCACAACACCAACACACGCGCCTGGTCCATATATTTTCGCTACAGCTGGATCGCTGCGCGTGATGCGCGGCGCAGACCAGACAACAAATTCACGTTGACCGCCCGGAACAATAAGCATTCTTCCCGGTTCAATGTTCGGATTGGCGAAATCACCCAGCGAGGCGCGGTCAAGCTTATTTCCGGGGTAATCAACAATAGTATCCGGTGAAACGCCATAGAACTTCGCGACGCCGTTCAACCCTTCACCGGCATGCCATTGATGATATACACCATCTACCGGCAGGATTGTCAATTCCTGTCCGGGAGTTAAATAGGCCGGGTTATCCGCCAGAATCTCATAATTTCCCCAGAGGATGGTTTGCGGCCGGAGGTTAAATTTCGATGCGATCGAAAAAATCGTATCGCCCTTTTCCACTGTATAGCGTTCAATCTCAGACCTTGGCTTAATGGGAAGCGATGTATGTGAGTCGATGAACCGCGGGATACTTTCAACCGGAGTATTGGGGATGAAGGCTATTGACGCCGGATTGGCTATCGGGAAAACGGTAGGTTCAGGCCCTTCCCGTTGATAGTCCGCTTTTTGTAGATTGTTTACCGTGCCCGAAAGGAAGAAACTGTTCATCACCCAGGTGGCTATTAATAACAGGATGATGGTAGCCACCCCTGTCCCAATTCGCATGGCAGGGTCTGTCCAACCCCGCCGTTCAATTTTTTGCCAAATTAAAAGCCAGACCGAAATGGTTTCATTTTCGGTGGAATTTTCAGAAATTGAGTCTTCTTTTAAAACCGGGCCGTCCGGCTGATCATTGGCCGGAGTCGGAGGAATTTCGATCATACGTCCTTCTTGTCAGGTGAGGGCATCATAACACGCGCGAAAATGACCGTCAAGCAGAAAATTAGAGATTTCTTATCAGAATAGACACGCTGCTTGATTTCATTAACCGATACGGGAAAATTCTCACGATTCAGTGAGGTGTAAATGGTCAATCAATTCGACTGGGCTATTCAATATCAGATCGGCGCCTGCCTTACACAACTCTTTTTCTTCGCCAAACCCGCACAGCACACCCACTGTCTGAGCGCCTGCTGATCGGCCCGCGCGTATATCGACTGATGTATCACCTACCATGAGGCATTCTTCTGGTTTTACTTTCATTTGTTCCGCTGCCCAGATCACCGGATGGGGAAACGGTTTGGTGTATTCGCAGGTTTGTGATGTGGCAATGGCATTGAAAAAGCCGGTCAATGAAAAGGCTTCCAGGAATCCAAAGATACTGGAGTGACTACCAGCACTGACAACAGAAAGCGGAAAGTGTTGTTTCAGCGTTCGCAGAACCTGTTCTGTTCCCGGAATCATCAGGTATTTTTTTGCCTTCTTTACACTCACCGTTTTATTGATACGGCTGTACACTTTTCCGGCAAAGGCATCCATCCCAAAGCGGTCCAGCAGGTGGTACAGTTCATTGCCCGGTGTTTCTAAATTCATAATGAGCCGGCGGGCAAGAAAGGTTGGTTCTTTTTTCGGTGTGAACACACTGAAAGGTTTAAAGAAAGGAAGAACTTTTTGAATGTAAAGGTCATCGGTATCACTGAGGGTACCGTCGATATCAAAACAAATGGCCTTGATACGGTTAATATCCAATGTCATGGAAACCTCGTTGTGTTAATTGGGTTGAGGCAGGGTTGCAAGAATGGCAGTCTGCGTGTCTGAGTTCGGGGTGATCAGCCAGATGGTTTCCTGCCCGATCTGACGGATCAATACCTGGCCTTCTTTAACATCTGTCCAATTTAATTTCTTCCCCTCGGATTGAGCCGGAATGCCCCAGCGTTCTTCACCGTATTGCTTGATAGCCAGCCAGAATTCATCCGCATCGTTTTGCGTATCCCAACGGGTACGCAGCAGGAAGATAGCTTTTCCCGTCTGGGATTCGCGGTACAACGCGTAGCGGTCACCACCCCAACCGGCGGCTGCTTTTCGGGCAATGCTGTCAAGCAACTGGTATGAAGCATCCTGCCCTTTGGAAAGGATCAGGTAGGTATACCATTCACCCAGCTCCATATTCTTTATTTCTACCCATCCGGATGGTAGAACACTGCTCAGGTCTGGAAGTTCAACGGGAAGAGCTTTTTCTGAAGGGTATTTATCCGGATGGAGGATCTGTTCGGTGGTTACCGGCGGATTCTGAAATGCTTGATCCACAAGGGCATACCCACCGCGATCGTTGAGAGAGTAAACAAACTCCAGGCCTTTCAGATATGGAAAAAGAAGATCGGACTGAATGTAATCGGGTGATGAATCAAACACCGGACTGGAATACGTTACATAAAAGGCTTCCATTTCCTTTCTATCCTGTTCGCTTGCGCTTTTTTGCATCCATGCTTGCTCGGTAAACGTGGCGTCACCTTCCAGTAACGCGGTGACAGCGGAGCAGTATTCATTATTGGTACGGCAGTACTCATCATCCAGCTTCAGGCCGTTCTTAAGGTCATAATTCTGGTCTTGAAGTGTATGGGTGTATTCATGGGCGTAGGTCATGCGCTCGATGCCGCCGAAATCACTATCACCCACCACGTACATTTCTTTGGTATCACTGTCATAATAACCTGCGATCTGCTCGGAATAAAGACGCACGTAAAGGTCCAGCAGGTCAAATCCTTCGGGGATCATCCCCAGGGTGGTCAAAAAAAGACTGTCATCACGCGCGTCTTCGGCTGAATAGTCTTTAAAAAAATCAGTTTTTACCTTCTGCTGCAACTCACTGGAAGATAACAGATCGCGGACAACGGGTCCTTTCGCGTTCAACCCGCGAATGGAGATGACCTGCTCCTGTATACCGTCCATTTGGATTGATAGATCAATCGGTATATTATTCGCGTCAGCCAGAGTATGCGAGGGTACGTCAGGTGTTTTCATTGGAGTGACTGGCTGGCCGGCTGAATCGGGCATCGGCGGTATTCGCTCTTCTTCCGTCGGGGTAGAGGTGATAACCGGCGCGATCGGTGAAATGATGAAGAACCCCGCGATGATGACGACAGTTCCGCAAACACACAGGGCAATCAGGATAAGCAGTGAGAATATGATTTTTTTATTCATAGGATGGCTCTGACCATCCATTATACCGGAGGGCTAATTGACTCTGGCGTATTCCAGCGCGTATTCGGCGTCCGCGTAACCGGGCCGGGCGTCGAGCGCTTTCTGGAAGTTCTCCAGAGCGGCCGCCTTGTTCCCGAGGCGGTACTCCGCCCAGCCTTTCCATAAGAGAGCTTCTTCAGAATTAGGTGTGCGATTCAAGGCGTATTCCGTGACGGCCAGCAGATCTTCGGAACGCAGCGTGTGAAAGTATGCCAGGAAGGGCCCGAACTGGTACCGCAGCATGCGTTGGGGAAAGCCGATCTTGCGAGCGGTATCGTACGCGGTGGCTGCTTCATCATACCGGTCAAAATACACCAGATTGGAACCGAGGTTGAACCAGGCATACACATTTCCGGGGTCAGATTTGGTTTCGGCTAAAGCAGTTTCCAGGGCGTTCTGGCGGTTGGTGTCGCGATCCCAATCACTGCCGAGTACCTGTTTGAGCTCTTCTTCTTTTTCTGCCGGGTAAACCAGTATGTAAACGCGGTTGAAACTCTGCCAGCGTTTATCAAGGTCGGCATATTTCACCGGCACGTCTGGCCCGGTGAACACATCTTGTGTAAGAAAGGTGCCCGCGGCGTCATCATAGCCGTTGATCAATAAGTAATGGCCAGCCCACAGGTCATCATTGGGCCAGTATTTTTTGTCAATGGTGTAGCCTTCTTCGATCATTACCGGGATGCCGGTGGCTACGATCTTCTTAAGCAGTTCTATTGTGCCGCCTACCCGGTATTCCGTTTTGAGATAACCGGCATAATTACGAACATAGTATTGCAGCTCTTCCACGTTGACGTTCCGGTCGCCGCGGATCGGCTTGATAACATCAGAGATGGTGAACTGGTCGCCTTTCCAGCCAAAGAATTTGAGGTTCATAGCCAGCGCGGCCGGGCCGCAGTTGTTCAGGTCTTCCTTTTCATACGCCGGCGAATCCAAACGCATCGCCGAAGGGATGGCCGTGGGGGTAGGTGTCAGCGTGGCTGTGGGAACCACGGTTTCCGTATTGGCCGGGACTGTGGGTGTGGGCGGCGGGGTGGGGGTTGATTCCGCGATGACCAGCGTGTTGACTACTGCCGGAGTGGCCATGGGCGGCACCGGGTTAACCATTCCTTTTAAGTAGATGCCGGCGTATTCCACCCGCCAGCCCAATCGTTCGTTGACCGGCGGAAGCAGGTAGATCAGATAGCAAATTACCAATACTCCCAGCAGCCCGAGTAAACCGGTGACAGCCGGGGGGACGGAGGGTTTTTTGGGGTAAGAATTCATGGCTGAATTGTACCCTACCCAAACCGGACTTGTTTGGTGTAATTTAGACGAAATCCATCCAGTTTCTTTGTTATAATCCCCCGTATGAAATATTACGTCTGGACAGAAGGCTGCCAGATGAATGTGGCTGACTCGCAACGGGTGTCATCGTCACTGGAGAGCCTGGGTTACTCGGCGGCGGTGCGCCCCGAAGAAGCGTCGGTAATTGTTCTCAATACCTGTGTTGTGCGCCAGTCGGCAGAAGATAAAGCCTACGGCCGGTTGAGTTCGCTCGCTCCGCTGAAGAAGGCCAACCCCGGCCTGGTGATCAACCTGATGGGCTGCCTGGTAGGCGTGCGCCCGCCGGATAAACTGCGTCAGCGATTTCCATTTGTTGACGTATTTTCCCCGCCCTCGGATCCAGGGCCGCTGCTCGCGTTCCTCACGCAGGATGAGACCCGCCTGAAGCTGGCGGAAGAAACCGCCACCCGCAACGCGTGGATGGACGAAGACCTCCCGCTGCCGGAAGCCGAATACGGTAAGCTGATTTCGGCGCACATACCGGTGGTGCTGGGCTGCTCGCATGCCTGTTCTTACTGCATCATCCCTTACCGCCGCGGTGTGGAACGCAGCCGCCCGGCTGTTGACATTATTAAGGAAGCTCATTCACTGGTACGCCAGGGAGTAAAAGAGATCACCCTGCTGGGGCAGATCGTTGACCGCTACGGTCTCGACGATCCATCGCTGCCCGGGCTGCCGGGCCTGCTGCGCGAGTTGAATACCATCGAGGGGCTGGAACGAATCCGGTTCCTGACCTCGCACCCCAACTATATGACGGACGAATTACTGGAGGCAGTGGCTGCGCTTGACAAGGTCTGCCCGCATATTGAAGTGCCCATCCAGGCGGGTGACGATGAAGTGCTGGCCAATATGCGCCGCGGGTATACCTCTGAGCAGTACCGCCGGCTGGTAGAAAAACTGCGGAAAGTCATTCCCGGGGTTTCCATTGCCACCGATATTATTGTGGGTTTCCCCGGTGAAACAGCGGAACAATTCCAGCATACCTTTGACCTGATGGCTGATCTGAAAATGGACGTGGCTCACCTGGCGCGCTATTCTCCCCGCGAGGGGACTGTCTCCGCGCGGAACATGGTGGATGATGTGCCGGCTGAAGAAAAAATGCGGCGTTTCCGCCTGCTGGAAGAGCTTCAGGAATCGATCGCCGCAGAGATCCACGCGCGCTACATGGGGCAGACGGTGCCTGTACTGTTTGAAGAGAAAGTGAAGAATCGCTGGCGCGGCCGCACGGAGACCAATAAACTGGTCTTCCTTGAAAGTGACGATGACCTGCGCGGACGGGTTATCCCGGTTCAGATCACCTGGACAGGACCGTGGTCGATGCAATCAAGACTGCCGGCTCCAAAAGGGTAAGTATGAAAACAAGCACAAAAATTATCCTGGCGGCTCTGGTGGCTATCGGGGCAGCCGGCGGTTATTATTTTTACCGCTCACGTGTTTACGCGGGAAACACGCTGAGGGTGATGGATTTCATCAACCACCCGGAGAAACACCCGGATTGGGTGATCAAAGCGGGCACCCGATGTGGTGACGCCCCGTTTCAGATGCCGGTTGACGGATTCATCGGTTTTCTGTGGGATGATTCGTGGAAGATCGGTCATCACCATCAGGGGATCGATATATTCAGCGGCACAGAGCCGGGTGTTACCAATGTGTATGCCGCGTCTGACGGGTACCTGACCCGCCAGGCGGATTGGAAATCCACGGTGATCATGCGGATTCCGAATGACCCGGTTCAACCTGGCCGGCAAATATGGGTGTATTACACTCATATGGCCATGCCGGACGGCACATCGTTGATCGATGCCGCTTTCCCGGCGGGTACAAAGGAAGTATTTATAAAAGCCGGAACCCTGCTGGGAAAAATGGGCAATTATTCCGGCACACCCGGAAACCCTACCGGCGTGCATTTACACCTCTCCGTGGTGAAAGATGACGGCCGCGGTTTGTATAAGAACGAACTGGATATCAACAACACGTATGACCCGTCACCATACTTCGGGTTCAACCTGAACCGGCACAACCAGAACGACGCGATACCGGGCTGCCAGAAGTAACCGCGCGTTGACCGGTTTTGCCGCGTTACGGCTGCCGAACCGTGGAAAATTGATAGGATTTGATAGCCCTGTGCCCATACACTAGGCTTATCTATCTGCCTGTAGAAGAAAGAAGAAAAGATATGGAAATACCCCGCCATTGGAGATTGAAAAAACAACGCTACGGTCTGGTCGGCGAAGTGTGCCCGCACTGTGACGCGAAGATCTTCCCCCCGCGTGACGTGTGCCCGCACTGCGGCGGCGAAGCTAAAACCGCCTACAACTTCAGCGGCCGGGGTGAGGTGTATTCCTATACCGTGATGCATGACGCACCCGCCGGTTTTGACGAGACCACTCCCTACGCCGTGGCGCTGGTCAAACTGGAAGAAGGACCCGTGGTCACCGCGCAGTTGACCGACCTGGGCGAGGAACAGCCGCGCATTGGTATGCCCGTGGAGATGGTCACCCGCAAGATCCGCCAGGATGGCGACGAGCGGGGCATGCTCATTTACGGTTACAAGTTCCGACCATTGGGACTTGGTCCGCATTAGGTCGTTGCCGAATCATCTGGAGGAGATTTAAACGGATCGTAACCTCTAAAGACCGATCCTTGTGGATGTAGACCTTCTCAACCAAAGTATTTACAATCTTTCGTTTCAACTCAAATTGTTCAAGCCGTTCCTCATCTGTTTGAGGAACGGTATTTAATTCCAATAGACCGACCTTAAGATCAGCAAAATATTCCCGTGCATGTTCTTCCCACTGATTGAGGGCAGACAGTAAAGATTGATCGGTTACCATCTCCATTTCCTGCTTCAATGTAATTTCTTGGGCTGAAAGATCTGCTAACTGCTCATCCATGTCTTCCTCTGAAATACTTCCTTTTCTCGCCTGGGTAATCACCCATTTCCGTTCTAAAACCAGATTATCCAACTCTCGTTGTATCCGATCGTTGTCTTCATTTGCGGATTTTGCCTTCTTACGTAAATCATCTACATAATCTCTTGCCCTTGCGATGAGAATCTCAGGGTCATCAATCGCACCTTTTACTTTCCCCCAAACATAGTCATCTGCTTTGAGATGACCAATGCTGCGAGGACAGTCCTCGTGAATCAGTTCCTTGTGATGTTGGGTGCAGCAATAAGTGCTGGACATGGTCTTGCGCGGCACAACCTCACCCTTACGGTTCTTTCGGGTTGCAGAAGATTGGGTTCTGCCGGCCCATTTACGACCACAGGCGCATTTTAATAATCCACTGACCAGGTAATCATGGCGATAGTTGAACATAGGATGCTTAACGTTTCGTTCTCGAACAATTCGATACCGTTCATATGTTTTGGAATCAATAATTGGTGGTGCAGGAATCTCGAATACTTCTCCATCTCGACTTTGTTTCTTAACCCCGCGATAATATGCATCGGCAGCTTGTAAAATGGATTGAATTGAAGTGACTGCCCATTCAATTTTCCGAAGACGAGTTGAGCCTTTTTGAGGAGCCCGCGCTTCAATTAATCTCCTCCGGATCTCCATCAGTTTGACGCCCTGGTTATACCATTCAAAAACTTTTCGCACCCACCTGGCTTCTTCCTCAACGATTTCAATAATTTCACCATTCCTACGATAACCATAGCGATCCTGCCCGGTGTTTGCTTTCCCATTACGTAAACGAGCCTTGACCCCCATGCTCATGCGTTCACGCATCCCTTTTAATTCCATGCTGGCCACCCATGCTTTAAGTGGGGCCATCATGGGATCGAATGATTCTCGGGCAAGAAGGACTTGAATATGATTATCCTGGATAGTATCTATAACCGTCAGCATAGCCCGCATACTGCGATATAAACGATCTTCTCTCCACGCAATAATATAACCAAAGTGACCTGCAGCTGCGTCTTTCTGTAATTCCAGTAATTTAGGCCTGTCCACTCGTGTCCCCGAAGGATCAACCAACCGGCCTTTGACCCGATACTTTTCAATGTCGCGATAAATCTTATAAACCGTCAGATTGTTTTGTTGAGCCAGAGCCCGACATTCAGATTCTTGCTCATCCGGGCTGGCTTTTTCGCCCTGGTGTTCAGACGAGGTTCTTACATAAATGGCGGCAAGTCGATTGGAAGGTTTTATCTCATTCATTCGAGCACCTCGACTCCATGACCGTTGCGACGGATTTTTCCAGAGTGCTCCAGCTGATCCATGTAGCTATAAATGGTCTGTCGAGAAACATCCAAAGTTCGGGCAGCATCGCTAATCCCAAGGGTTGGATTGACACGAAATGCGTCCAATAACCTGGCAAGTCGATTGTCTAGTTTTGCTTTTCTGCCTGCCTGTAATCTGTTCAAATTCATGTCAATCCGTCCATTATTTGACATATCGCTGGACATAGAGGGTTCAAACAAACCCCTCAAATCTTGACGCTGAAATCCATGGTTCATCTGACGTTCTGCTTTACGTTCAGCTTTTTCATTGGCAATTTGCTGAACCCGCTTCTGATAATCCTTGCGCAGCGCTATGACCGTGACGCCTGCCAGGCTGAGGAAAGGGAAAATTGCCGGCGCGATCACCGACCAGGAAGGTTGGGTATCTAAAACAACAGTGAGAAGAACAGCGACTAAAAAGTAGATAACAATTAAAAACACCGCCAACAAAAAAGGAGCGGGGGGATCATTCTTGCGACGGTTCTGATTAAATTGGTAGAGATCCAAGGCTGTTGCGCAAGTGACTAAGCCTAATGACTCAATCACTGCTGCTGCAAGAAAACCAATGGGAACAGGCCATTCGAGATGGTTGACCGTTGCCCGACCAACCAGGTATGCCGTGGGAACAGGAGCGCACCAAGGCGCAATCTTTGCCACTAGATCAATCGCTCCGTTTTCAAAACTATCGATATTGCGTAAATCCATTTTCACCTCATTTATAGAAACAAAAATCCGCTCATCCTCACCGGGAGAGCGGCCGATAGCATAGCGTGAGACTGTACCGGATGTTCTGGTACAATACCTTCAGCCCTGTGCCGTCAACCCGGCGAGAGGGTTAGGGCCATGTTTGTGTTACCAGCACTGACTTGGCCCGTTATAAGGGTGATAAATGTTCACCTATATGAACATTATAGCATAAAAATAAAGTTATGGAAGTGTGTCAACCCTGATGTTTCGGGCCTCTTCTTCCCCCTTGTGCTTCCACTTTCTGAAGATAATCCATAAGAGATTGCCGGTTGATCATCAAAGCGGAACCCCATTTGCGAGCCACAATTTCGCCAGCACGTATTAGCCGGCGTATGTGATTCGGATGGTATCCGCTGATCTCGGCAGCCTCTGTTGTTTTAAGCCATTCTTCAGGCATAAAAAATACTCCATCATGATTCTACTGTCTCATGACGTTGAGTGCAATAAAAGCTCTCCACTTATTCAATTATTAAAGTCCTGACTTGCCGCCATTCAATCCCAAAAGCGGGGTTTGCGGTATATGCTGGGTTTTAGAAACCAACTCTCTCGGTAATTTTTTGTAATGCTCAGTCTGCTTTATTAATCCCGCAAATCCCGCATACACCGCAAGTAAATTGCCAGCGAGCTACCTTTGAATGACTGTCGTTAGAACAACGCTCAATCCGCACTTGTGACTCTCCATAACGGGTACCTTGACGCTGAACAAAACCTTTCCCCAATCTTTTCTTGAAATTTGGCCGAATGTAACCACGTTCATCCAGTGGTGCTTCAAAAGTGTCTGGTAACAAATCCATTAACTCAGGTATTGAAGTCAGTTCTTTGCATATTTCTGCAATCGTGACCGGAGAATTCTGAAAGATTTCATGGAGCGCCATCAAAAAGGCTTCCCACTGGGGACCCTCGTCATCAATAATTTCATAAAGACTCTCCAGGTTATCTAAAAATCCGGATATTCCAGCATATGTCAAGATTCCCCCAATAACCTTCGACCACTCTAAAAATCCACCAATGACCGGAGAACCACTTGTCGGTCGATCTGCAGTAAACCATCCTTGGGCGAGCGTCAGCACAGCGCTGATTAAGTCACCACGATTTTTCAGTACCCATTCTGGAAGGTCAGAATGTAAAAAGTTTTCTCGTTGCCAGGGACGTGAAGTCTTGGCATCCAAACGAATCCAGTAACAACGCCGTGGAAGATCACCGCCGAGGCGAATATTATTGCCATTTGCAATCCAGGTGGCTCGTTGTGGTACTTTTACCATCTCCGAGTGGCCAAGGATCCGATCTGACCAGATAGGCGCAGTAATTGCAGCTGCCACTTCGCTGGAGTCCAACGGTTCTGTTACATTGTCGATTGAAATTACCGAAGCCCCAGTCATCAAGGTAGCTGTGATCTTTTTACGCCACTCATCAGAATCTCTGGGGGCAGTAATCATTGCCGGCTCATGGCCGGTTGTGACCAGGCTGATCACTGATTGAAGTAAGGATTTTCCCGTTCCAGATTGGGGTGAATCAATCAAAGCTAGAGGTACTTTCCCTGATATTGCCGGCCTGATAATCGGCGTAATCAGAAGTCCGATTGCATTTGCCCAGGATGATTGGTCTACAAAAGGGAAATCCTGCATCACTTCTTGGATTAACTCAACGGCCAATGCTTTTCTATCCTGGCAGGAGGCGTGAGTACTCCAATGATTGGTTATTTGAACATTAGGAACATAATACAACTTTGTCGATGTATCGTATCCTGGATCAGCCAAAATGGATCCGTCTGGACGGATTGTTGGACACTCGATTAATCCGTTTATTATTGGAAATGGCCACGCTCCCAAAGAAAGGATATCGCGTACTATCTCATAAGGTGGTGGTACAGGATCTTTGAAGGTGGTTTTTTTATAGGTACGCTCCGAATAATAGTTGGCGATCCGGGCGAGTCGTCCACGTAACGCTACTTCAGAAAGAGGTTCGATGGCTGGTGTATGATGCTCATCTATTCTGATTCTGGACAACAATCCAGAACGGACAAAAAGAATCGGGGGTACATTGGCCGATGATAATGCCTGAATTGAATCATCCACCACATCGCGGAAGTGGCGATGGTTGACGCGAATCCCCGGAAGTCCATCTTGATTCGTGTCAGGTTCATCTTCTGTGTCATTCCGGTGTAGCCCGAACATTTCTGCTGCAGTGCGCACTGCAGCAGAAATGTTTCCTTGATGCTCAAGTAAACAAAACACATCAAATGGTGAGTGCCAATAGCCATCCCCTAAAGGATCGTTCGTGTTGTGGTGAAAACTGCAATTCTTTTCATTCGAAATAAATACGGAGTAATGAGAACCGCCGGGGCGGATCGCTTTACCATCACAAACCTGATAGCCATTTCGGGACAAAATGTTAGCGATGGTCACATTGCTGTTATACGAGCCAATGACATCGGCGGATTGTTTTCCGGAAGATTTCAAGTGATACGAATTCGCTTTATTTTGCTTGTCCAATTGTCGACGGGTCAATGGACACTCATCCAATAATCGAGCAGCCTGGACCAATGCGTTAGCCTCCTCTTGTGTGAGTGTTGGAATATCGGTCAGACTGCCCGAAATGATGGAATAAACAACACCATTGGGATGTATACTCGGCTCCACCAGAATGTAACCGCCTTCACCGCGTGTTTCTATTGCAATTCGACGGCCGTCCACCTCTTGTTCATCTTTGACAAAAGCTAATTTCTGATTAATCCCAGGCTCCGGACAGCGGAAAAGTACATGAATTCCTTTGCCGGTTTTCTGGACTACCAATCCCTTCGTGCGATCTCCAGCTCTTTCCAACCAGGTCTCGTAAAAACGTGGTTCGTCAAAGTCAATCACCAGCAAATTACCGGACACCTTTCCGGTAACGACAGCAATACTGCCTTCAGTGCCAAACCAGTGTTCCAGCGTTCGCTCATCCGCGATATGGTCCTGATATTCAGCCCACTTGATCCGTGGGCGTTTGTCTCGGCCTACTGGGATGACCGATAGTCCGGCCATTGCGTAAGAGCGGGCAATTTCAAGCAGATTTGCCATTCCGCTTCTCTTCTTTTTCCATCCTGGACAGGAATTCATTGGCATCGGCAATCATTCTTTGGTAATCAGCCTGTTTCTGCTGTTCACCATTCGCTATTGCAGCCAAGCGCACCTTCCGGCCATAGGCAGCCAGTAGATCATAAATTTCGCGAAGCTCTGCCGGCAGAGACGCCGTACCATTCGGTTTAGGGATCAGGGTATTTGTTTTCGTCATTTCACTTCTCCTCTGGCGTGAGGGTAGTTTCAGTAGTTTTTTTCATGTCTGGTCCATATGGCAGCTTGTCTGCCGGCAGCAGTCCACGCCGGACCAATTCATTACGGACAATAACCACTACCTGGTCGGCAGGGCTGCGGACTTCCTGACCTGAAAGTTTGATCAGGGCAGAATATTCGGGTTGTTCAAGGATGATGCGTAAGCGATTGATCATTTAGCTCCTCAATAGAAAAATGGCGGTTCTGTGTTTCGCCGCCATTTTCTATCGAAGGATATCCTTGCTGCAATATCCTAGAATATCCCGAAATGTCCTGAAACATCCCAATTTACCCTGAACGGTAATTTGCATTCCGATACGGCACAATTTGCTCGCCAAATTCCTTCCTCAACTGGTTCAAACGGTTGAGAATTGTCTTATCCGTTTTCTGGAGACGTATTCCAATGTCTTTACAGGTTAACCCACGATGCCACAGTCGAATACATTCCCTATCCCAACCCCTATCTGGAATCATCAGCCAGGTCTGAGAAGGTTCTTTCTTGGGTTCTTCGATAGTCGGGAGAGGTTCTGAATCAGTATTTGACGAGGTAAGTTCTGGGTTTTTAATCTCTGGGGTTTTAAAATCAACAGGTAAAGATATTTTTTCTATAGTGGGTATCGAAAACCAGCCAAGCCGTTCCATCTCGTCCCGAAAAGCATCCCAAAGCCACCACCCCTTTTCATTATCAAAAAAAGAAACCTTGAGAAGGGTATTTCCGTTCAGTAGTTTGTGGGCAACCAGGTCAAGAGAAGTATCCCTGTCCAAAAATCGAACGGCAATCGGATTAATATCCAGCGGAAATTCCAGTATTTTACGCTGTGTGCCAGGATTAAGGACGGTGCAGACCAGCCCCATCTCCTTCAATATCGATTCGCGAGCCATAACTGCAAATTCAGCCGGCGAACCCTGAATGACAAATTCAAAGGCAGCTCGTGGTATCTGGAGTAACCCCATCCTTTTACTCCATTGACCCCATAAACTGTCCTTGGCTTTATCCCTTTGGGGTTGATCCAACGTATCTATTCCCCAAATTCTCAACCCATTCAAAAACCAATTCATTGCATTGGCACGCTGTTCTGAGCGTATCTGAAATAGTTCGTTTGCCAGGCGCGCTAACAATTGCTCTTCATCAGAAGCGGAGCTGGCCAATCTGCGTATATCCGGTTGAATCGGGTTCAACTTCAACAAAAGGGCAGTGCGAAACAACTGAGTTTCAGTGGTATTTGGATATTCCGGAAAATGAGTGATTAAAAATGATTGTGAAGCCGGTAGGGCAGAAACACCGAACGTCACCAATGATCCCCAGGTTTTATGCTCCAGTGAGATCTCCCATTTCTCAACCATCACAGAAAGATGAATTTCAGGATGTGCAAACGGAGGTTGAGAAAGCAGCCGGCATATTGCCAATAATCGATTTGAAGTTGTGTTAAGGATGCAGCTTGTCAAGGGTTAGTTTCTCCGATCCTGTGGAGGAACATAACTCTGGATGGTGACTTCCTTACGATTGTGGCCTAACTGAATGGATGTATCCAATAACGCCTGGTCATCATCCGCGCCAGCTTCAATCCTGTTTTTATAGTTTTGCGCTGCGAATGTTTTCCGGAAGCCGTGTGTGCCCAGGCAAGGAATTCCGAGGGCTTTACACGCTTTACGCACCTGTTCGCGCACTCGATCCGGGAGAGAGCCGCGGTCATGGAAAATGTGACCGGTTGGATTTTTCTCGCCGATGGCTTTGATCTCGGAAAGGAAGGGTGTTTCTTCTGGTGAAATGCGTACCTCGCGAGGTCTGCCACCTTTAGTATGATTCACATTCCCTTCCAGAGTGATAAAGCATGTTGCCACATCAATATCTTGTGCTCTAAGATAGACTGCTTCTCGAATCCGCAGCCCAGTTTTTTGCATCACATGCAGTACTCGCGCTGAAATTGGATCGATATTGATGATCCACTCGATAATTCGTTCCGCTTGCTCCGGAAAATAAGCCACCGGTCGAGGTTCGGAGTGGAAGCCGCCTAATCCCCCATCGGTTTTATAAGGAAGTAAAGGGGGTGCATCTTTGCCAAATACTCCGGTAATCCTACAAGCGCGATCCAGCTTACGTAACGATGCCATAACGCGTCCAATCCGGCCACCGCTGCGTTCACGCCGAATTAATTCTTCGACGAATGTCTGTGCCATCTCTGGTTCGACATCTTCAACTTCACTCACTTCAGGCCACTGCCTGCGGATGAATCGCGCAAATTCATGTACATCTGCCACCATGCTTTGCATGGTTCCAATACTGCGGATCACATCCTGATTGCGTCCATGTTGTTTATCTTCGTGCCGGCTGCCACCAGGTCGAAAGATTGCCTGGAGCGCTTTCATCATTTGATAAGATAATCCACCTTGCTGTGACATAATTCTGCACCTGCCTGTTTACGTTTAAATCGGGTTCGAACGGCTTTTTTTCCGTTTCTGGTTGTTTCCCTTTGTTTCCTTAAGGGAACCCCTTTCTAAAAATGGGGCGTTTTGTTGTACTTGCCTCGTTCAGACAGCCGATTCGGCTGCACACCCAAGAATGGGCGCCCTATCCATCGGACAGGGTGACCGTTTGGTGTGAGGCCCACGGACCAGCAAGAGTACGGTCAAATCTCGCTGCCGTGCGCTCAATAGATCGACTGGACTCTGTTGAGCGGCTCCCGCTGCGTACTTCGCTTTGGGAAGGTGCTAGGTGCAAGGTCAACTTTTGGGGATTTTCACGCAATCAGCAAACCCTGCCGGCGATCCATTCCCCCTGGTTGTGCCGGTTCGGTTTTTGCGTATTAAACAAAAATACCGAACATTGCACCCGGGCGGAAATAAACAGGCCAACGTTCAGTATTACGGTATAAAAAACAAGCTATCGTTAACTATTTTGGACGCCTTTGCGTCTCATTCAATTGTATATAGATTATAGCACGCGTTTTCTATCTTGCAAAATTGCTCATGCAGTAATTCTTTATTTTTTTATGAGATGAAAGGAATTTGTAAGGTGAATAATAGAAACTCTTCTAATGAATGTTCTATAAAATAGAAAGGTGCTTAAGAAGCGTATAATAAATTGAGTAAAAATAAAAATGGTGAATGGGCTCAACAATAAAATGATTCGATTTGCAAATCCAGGCTCTGATATTTCAAGTTTTATAAAAATTTATATCGAACTATTTGATGCATTAAAAGGCATGGAAGCTTTTAGTTTAGATGATATTTCTAAGACTCTAGTTGAAAGAAATCTAGCTACATCATGTGGCTATATGGGTCAAGAAGCTTTAGCAAGGGCTACTAGAGAAGACAGGACTCGCGACCCATTATACAACCAATCAAAAATGTACTCAGAGCTCTATAAAATGCTAGGTTGGTTCAATCCGATTCCTACTAGCGCCCTAACATTTCAATTCACTTTTTTAGGAGCACACGTCGTTGCGTCTCAAAGAGAACCGGATGATTTATTCAAAGAATGTATTTTGGGAATTGCATTTCCTAATTCGGTAATTAACACAACAGGAAAATACATTCTTAGACCATTTGCAACAATTCTACGAACCATTCATGACCTAGGTGGTTATATTTGCCGGGATGAATTAATCATTGGACCATTATGTTTGGAAAATGACAGGGATGAGGCATTATATAGCAACATGTTGGAAGATATACGATCTTCAAGAGGGAAAGCTGTAAGGTTAGAATCGAAATTACGCGAATTGTCAATTAAACGGAACATCGCTGTTAACACGATGGGGAATTACACTAGGTTTCCTCTTGCTGTATTAAAATGGACAGGATGGACTACAAGTGAAAGAAAATTTGATGTATATAGAAAGTCAATTCCTTTTCTTGTCTTAACCGCTGATGGTGAAAGGGTTTTCCAACAAATCCATTCCAGCAAAGATTTCAGAGCGCAAGATTTGTCGCAGTTACCTGAAAAAATTCAAACACCCCTGATCAAGTTATCGTTTTTTCAGATGCTGCAGAGAGCTGGTTTTGATCTAGGACAGATATCAGACCAATTAATTGAATATCGCCACAATATATCAGACTTCTTAGATGAACCGAACCAGTCGATAATTTTTTCGCCTTTCCAAGAATTAAATCCCGAACGTGTTCAAAATATATTTCCAAATGATGTGTCATCATCAAGGAATACTAAAGTTAATACCAAGGTCGAATTTGCCAATGGTAATAAGACACCAATTCTTTATGAGGTATCCTCTAGAGTTTCCCTTCATGAAGTACATGAAAATCGAGATTTATCCAACAGAGATATTGAGGTCTCAAACCACTTTACAGATTTGTATAACCAAACGGAAGATATTTCTCAAAGTGTAGAATTGTTTGCGACAGAAGCCAGAAGTTTTAATCAGGACAAATTCTATCCTCTGATTGCTAGCCTTTTTCGAATCATTGGTTATGACTGTGCTCATTCAAGAGCGGGCGTTAATTATGAGCGATGGGATGCAATAATCCTTGATAAACTTGACACAATACCTATTGAAATTAAATCTCCTGGAGAAGAGGAGTTCATTTCAGTAAAAGCAGTGCGACAGGCCTTAGAAAACAAAATAATTTTACTTTCACGCCAAGCGTTTCCATTAATACCAGAAACCACTTCATTGGTTGTTGGCTACAATTTACCAAATGACCGCTCTGAGGTAACATCATTAATTGCTAATATATACAAGGCTTATGGAGTTGTAATCGGGGTTATAGATATTCGTTCACTTTTACGTTTAGTTGCCGCGACTCTATTTGAAGGTAAAAGTCATAATAAAAGCGATATTTTTAATTTGTATGGGATCATCAATGTATCAGACATTTAAACCTAAGAAAGTTAACCATTTTATTAAGACTATACCAGATAACATCTTCCCTATTCAAATTGATTGGGGGCAAGGGAATAAACCTGCAACGATAACTTTTTCAGACGGAAGATTTGCGTTTGGATCTTGTATTCGCTGTGCAAACCCGAGATGCATTGAATATACACAGGACGAACTTAAGTTACCAATCTTTAAAGATTTCCCAGCTGATCAGAACAATAACGTTTGTCCAACAGGTGCTATCTCTTGGCCGCATGAATCTAGCTCCCCTGTTATAAACTCAACCGAGTGTATTAATTGTGGATTATGTGTTAGCCGTTGTCCCTCAAAAGCAATCTATTTATTGTCAGATCACGCCTGTATAAATGATACTGCTAATGACTGTTTTATTGAAAAACTTGAAGTTTCAGAGCCAAAGATAACCGAATATACATTGAGCTTGTTTACTGGCGTTGTTGAAAACGGAGTATATCTAGCAGAGAGCGATGTGGTTTTCGCAAATTTTTACAACAGGTTTGTTGAAATTGCAAAAAACCAAAGCGCCCAATTTCCCAATCATCTAGCTAGGAATTTGTTAATCGCGAATGGAGTTGGCGCAGCAATGCGAAGAAGGGGGGATACTAATATCCGAATGGATTTAGTACTTGGCCCGCCAGGAGTAAAACAAGGAACCAGCGAGGTTGAATTTGGAAACGAAGTTTTAGATGCTCCTAGAAATATTTTAGATAATATCGCTGTTTTAGTAGCAAGATATGAGCTTTCAAAGGATATGATAGTTCCAGTTATTGTGAGTTTGAGTTTACCTAATTCTCGTTCAGAGTATTTCCGTTTCATCCAAGATGTGAGTAAGGTCTTGAATATCAAGATAAATTCAATAACAATTGGGAGTTTAATTCTACTAATTTGGAATAGGGCAAAAATAAATTTTGAGAATGGAGAAGAGCTTTATATTGATGAAACAACTTCTTCATTACGACCAAAATTAGAAACAATTTTGGGGAGACCAATTAATCTTGTAAATGGGGGATACCCTGGATTTTTAGATTCTGCTAAATAAGACCCGGTTGTTTTTTCCATTCAGAGATTCTATTTTCAGCAATTTTGATATAGTCTGGATTCAGTTCAAATCCGATATAGTTCCTTTTTTCCATAATTGCAGCCAGGCATTCCGAACCACTCCCAGCAAATGGAATAACGATCAAATTGTTTTCATTGGAAAAATGTTTCACGATTCTCAAAGAAATGGAAAGTGGTTTTTGCGTTGGATGATCAACTTTCTCTTCGCGAAATCGCCGCCCAGCTAGTGTTGGAAATTCCCAAACATCGCCAGCTAATCTACCTTCTGGGTTCGGTTCCCAAACTTTTCCATTTTTTGTAATTTTATATTTGAGTCTTTCCTTGCTTTTATATGGCTCGCGAATTGGGTTGTAGGTATATTTTTCACCTTTTGAAAACCATAAAATTGGTTCATAATGCGCAGCCAAAGTTCGTGAAGAATAACCAGCAAAACCATTTTGATAAAACCAAATGATTTGCCGCCGATATGATAATCCTATCTCATACATATAACACTGCAGCCAACAAAGGTGCCGATGTATCCCATAAACGAATACATTTCCTCCAGGCTTTAAAATCCTCTTTACTTGATCTAACCATTTTTTTGACCATGGCAACCATTCGTCATGACGCTTGCTCTCATCCCAGGCTCCAAAGTTCTTATCTAAATTGTAGGGCGGGTCAGCTATTACTAAATCTACACAATTATCAGGTAAAGACTGCATCCCAACAATGCAATCACCAAGTACGATCCTATTCGTGTAATCTTCGAGAGAATTTGTCATTTTTTAATATTCTGTAAAATAAGGATGTACTGATGGTGTATGTTAGGAACGTAAGCAAAAGGGTACCCGTAAGGGAATATTCTCTTATGTCGTTGATATAGTATCGAAATGCCTTTTAGTTCTAAGCCATACATTTGAAGAGACCGCGCTAGATCTGCATGAAACATCACATACTTCGATTTATCTCTAAAATCACTCACAATAATTGCCATGTATTTTTTGGGTTTTAGGGGTCTTGAACAATCCCCGAGAATTGCCGAAAGCTCTTCAAGAAATTTATCATACTCTTGAATATTCCCCAGATCTAATTCGTCATCGCTATATTGAGTGTCAAGATTATTAGCTATCCTTTCTTGTTTGGCTTTATGGTCTTGCTTGTGGAGAATATTCCAATAAGGAGGACTTGTAACGACAAAGTCTACGGAATTCTCTTCTAAATTTTTAACTAGTAATCGAGCATCACCTGTTTGAATATCTTGAGAATTGGTGGTGGAAAATAATGTCCTTACTTCTTTTTCTAGTCTTTGTTTTGTTAATTCAACATACCGCGGGTTTAATTCAAAACCAATCCCCTGCCTGTTCTCTATTGCACATGCCTTTAGGGTTGAGCCAACTCCAACGAACGGATCAAGAACAGTTTGACCAGATTTAGTAAAAAATCGAATCAGCCGGCTAACATCTGTAAATGAGAATGGTGCTGGGTGTTGTCTTTCAATTTTTGCATCTTCATGATTAGCACCTAAACCCTTTTGGATCCATACCGAAACAGTTTCTGCTACCCATTCTTTGGAAGACAAATCATTTAATGTATTCCTCGGGTCAATACCATTGTTATTGCCGTCGCGATTGCCATTTTCCAATTCATTATCGGTTCCATTGGATACATTAGTATCAATATCATTATTCATGACTGTCTCTCTGCTCTTGGATTTTTACGAGTATGCTATCTAAATCTGTTCTCTTGTAGAGACGGTAATTGTTCATCGGATTCCTATATGGGATAAGTTTTCCCAATCTGTCCCAATTCCTTAAGGTACTTGTGGACACGCCAAGGTATTTGGCTGCTTCTCGAACTGTCATATAATCAGCAAGGTTATTGCTAGTAGAATAAATGTTGTTAGACATTTACAATCATTATAAAACATTATCAATCCTTGTCAATGTAAATCGACCAAAATTTTACTCACTCTACTTGCCTGAACTGGCACCCATATGGATGAGGCTTTCCCAACATTGTCCAGGATAACTGTTCCACAACATCCCACCAGATACCAGGGACTTCATACCACTTTGCTTCAGCTACCCCAGAGGGAATATCAGGGTCTGGTGCAGTTACTTTATCAAGGAATCCACCCGGATGAATCGCCACATCGGTATACACCATACTATAAATCGGTCCAAGCGCAGCCAGGGAAAGCATCATACCCCATCCACAACGTGAAGGTTTGATCGTTTGGGCAGCATCCAGACGATCCTGAATAAACTCAACGTAAGTCATCCCTTTCGGCGCGCCGACTATGTTCATGGGTTGATTGGCTTTATACCCAATGAAAATCAGACCAGCACAGACCAGAACCACGACCACATTCCAAATGACCTTCCAAACCAGGTGAATGAACCCTGCAATCATTTCTATTCCTCCGCCTTTTCTACCTTATAGTTATCTTCAGGCTTTTGACCTTCACCGATCATCAAATTTCCAAATCTAAGCTCTTCCCGATACATCCGATCAATAGAAACCTCGACCACATCTCCTTCACTGCGCCCCATATTGCCGGCTAAATCTTTCAATTGGCGAACACACTCATAACTTAGTCGAAAAGAACGTACTGGTTTGGTGGGTGAGTTTTTCCTGGGCATTTTGGCTCCTTAATCAAGATAGATATATTGTAATACATATGTATTACTTTTGCAAGTATGAATTTCCGTGGATGCACAATTAAGATAAAAAACGCGAATCCGTACCAGAACAGAATAACCGTACGTGTTATGAAAACTTATTTGCGGTCGATGATCGTATAATTAAGGGGATAGTTACAACCTTTATAAGGATTCCCTTCTATTTTTAGGTTTCATGGTTTTTCAAATGAAGAATTTTGGAAAGTACAACAGTGGATAATGTTATAACCCTTTTTGAGAGACAAACAATTCCTTACCAGTCTCTTGGCTTGACAGCCAGTGACCCATTGGTGGAAATCATGGAGCGTTTAAATCAAAATTCAGGAAAGGAATTGATCCGCCTTGAACGCAAGGGATTGCGCGCCACTCAATTTGTGGGGGTGATCCAGGCAGGTGGACGCACGATTCAAATCTTACCCAAAATTGATTGTGATCCAGAAGCCAATACTGAAGCAGTCGTAGGCTCAGCATCTTATGAAAGAGCGGCTGTCTCTGCATCGCAAAACTTTTTGCACTTATTAACCCATGCGCGCCACCTGAAATTGCATAACCAATCTCTGGCGTCATTAAGTACCAATCGTGGTACATGGCTTGAAATGCTTACTCGTCTGTTCGCTGTCGAACTGCTAACCCAATTACAACAGGGTTTTCACCAGGATTATGTTCGTAGAGAAGATTTACTCCCATATGTGCGCGGGCGATGGAACATTGCACGGCAATTTTCCCGTCAGCCGAACTTAACTCAAGGGTTGGATGTCTCTTACGATGATTATTTGCCAGATACTTTACTAAACCGGGTTTTCCGTCTTGCAGTAGATCGGTTACAGCGGGTTACACGTGATACACAAAATCGTCAGATATTGGCGGATCTCGAAAGCTGGTTGCAGCCAGTTCACCTACCTGCGCAGTTAAGTTCCGTAGACCTGGATCATATTGAATTCAATCGCTTAAATGAGCGCTTTTATCCTGCTTTTCAATTAGCTAGGTTATTGTTGGAAGGGCTAACGGTGCAGTTGTTGGCTGGTGGGCAGCGCGCATTTGCATTTGTTTTTGATATGGATCGCCTATTTGAGCAGTTTATCGCCAGTTTTTTGCAAACTTACAGCCGGCTTATTCTGCCTGAGGAATGGCGAGATCTACCAATTGAATTACAAGGCAGCATATCCAAGCGACACCTGGTCTTACCGATGCCGCTGCCTGAGAAACCGATGTTTCCCTTAAAACCTGACATCTTATTAGGTTTACCCGGTCAACCAAATCTGATTATTGACACAAAAAATAAAGCGCTTCCATTAAAACAGTCATATCGAGCAGTCGCTGAAGGCGATGCTTATCAAATGCTGGCTTATGCAACCCAATTTCATTGTCGTAGTATTTTACTTCTGTACCCTCACACACTTGGAGCAGAAGTGTTCACACCTAAAATGCTAATGGTTGAGCAAACCTCTATCCGGATATTCGTTGCGACTTTGAATTTACATCAACCATTGAATCAAATTTTTCCATTGATCCAAGAATTTCGTAATATTTTGTATTCGACTTTCTCGCAAGTAGGTTTACCATCGGAGGTAATATGGCCCGCATGACAGAATTCCAACCACTCTATGAGGCGTTTCACCTGTTTCAGGAACGTTGCTTACAGCAGGACCGTTCACTTATTTGGCCGGACCAACCGATATGGACGGTCGCCAACTTACAGCGTTGGAAAACGCAGGTTATTGATAGCCCCAATCTGGAAGGGGATTTAAATTTTAATGAGAAATTAGAACAACAACTTGTTGGCGCACCACCAATCTTATGGGGGTTAGCAGCTGATTTGCATTATGTATACTATTTACCTTCTGCGAACATCACGCTTGCCACACGTTTGCGCAATATAGGCTGGGCTGCTCAGAAAAGCGGTTTGACTCTACCACCAGAAAACGACCCCATTTGGGCAGCTCAAAAGAATGGATTTACCAGAACCACTCAGAAATATCATTTTCGATATGCCCAACTCCATTTATTGGCTGCATTTGCTTTAAGATTAAAAGAGCAAGGTAATGCTGAACAAATACTTACAGATTCGACCCAAGTCCAATCAATGCTCGATGAAATCCTGGAAGGTATCCCAGCAAAAGGCGATCGAGCTTATGATCTCCGACATGCCATCTTGTATTTGATGTTCCCAGATCAATATGAGCGGATTATCAGCACCACGCACAAAGAAAAAATTGTTAGTCGCTATATTAAGTATGTTTCTGACCCACACACAGATCTCGACACGCGGTTACACCAAATCCGGGAAGGTTTAGCCGGCGCCCAACCAAGTGGCCAGAACTTTGACTTTTATAAGGATCTTAAACAAGAATGGAATCCCGATGAAGTGGAAACACCGCCGCAACCTGAGACAGGCAAAAAACCAGAAGAACCTCAAAAGGATACCAGGATTGTGGTTGATGCATTGCGCTTGTTGAACCGCTTTAAGAATTTGATTCTTTTCGGTCCTCCTGGAACAGGCAAAACTTTCTGGGCGAAAATTATTGCAAACCGACTGGTCTCTCCCCAACTCAAACAGGCGCAGTCTCGAGCGACCTTTCTGCAAACGGTCATAGAGGATTTACCTTTCTACGATATTTTAGCTTTGGATATGTACAGAACAGGACATGACAAAAAATATACAGTTCCTCAGCTTGAAGAAATGGAATTGGTTCAGGCTCGTTTTAGACAAAGTCCGGTAAAACACCAAAAAAACCAAATATGGGGGTATCTACAGGCACATACAGCTATCGAAAGTCAGACCGTCAATCTGACTTCACGTGCTGAGCCTTTCCTTTTTGACAAAACTGCAAATAGCCAATGGTTTTTGACACCTGCCGGCAAGGAATATGTCCAAGGCACCTTACCGGATCGTCTTACCTTGATCAAACAAGGTCCTCCCGCAACGAACCAACCAGAAGATTTTATTCGTTGGGTGACATTTCACCAGTCCTATGCGTACGAAGATTTTGTGGAAGGTCTACGTCCCAAAACCGAGCAGGGTGATGCGATGGTTTTGGCTTTTGAATTGAAACCGGGGATCTTCCGTAGCCTATGTGCGCGTGCTAAAGATGACCCAAATAACCAATATGTTCTGGTTATTGATGAAATCAACCGTGGAAATATCGCCAAAATATTTGGTGAGCTGATGACGCTTATTGAAGCGGATAAGCGAGGCAAGCAGGCAGTTGAACTTCCATACAGCAAAGAGGATTTCCAGGTTCCGGTAAATCTAGCCATTATCGGCACAATGAATACCGCTGATCGAAGCATTGCCTTACTGGATGTCGCTTTACGCCGGCGATTCGCTTTTCTGGAATTATTACCTGAGGCAGAACTACTTGACGGTATCAACGTTTCGTTAGCAGAAGAAGATGCTTTAAATATCGGAACCTGCTTGAAAAATTTGAATCAGCGCATTGTTGAATTTCGTGGTGCAGATTATCAGATCGGACACAGTTATTTTCTACCACTCCAGGTGATCGCGGATGAGGTGGAAAAGCTTAATTGTTTGGATGATATCTGGAACTACCAGGTTGTACCGCTGCTCAAAGAATATTTCTATGGCCAGGTTGACCTTTTGCGCCAAGTTCTGCCTAGTTTCTTTAATCAGGATGATGGAGGTCAACCTCAATCTGCAAGTGGCCTTGTAGCCTTGCATGGTGAAGATCTTGTGGCAGCTTTAAACAAGCTGTAAATTAAAAGTGTACCCATAAAGGATTCTTTCTCATAAAGCTACATAGTGAAAGATCAGTAGAGGCATAGAAGTATGATACAAAAATATTCACATGGAGAGACCGAATGGGATTAGCTGAATGGTTCAGCACATTCTGTGCAAATATCCAAGTTCAAGATGGTGGAACAATTTCCACAAGATACAAAAACATAACCCGGAGGTTAAATTCGGATTATTGGACAACTACGTCTGACACTGCCCATAGTCTCTACGTAGGCTCATATGGAAGAAACACAGCCATCCAAGGAATCAGTGATCTAGATATGATCTTCCAATTACCATATTCTGTCTATGAGCAATATAACAATTACTCAGGAAATGGGCAATCTGCGCTCTTAAATGCGGTTAAGACTTCAATTGAAAAAACATACTCCACAACAAGTATCCGCGCAGATGGTCAAGTGATTCTCGTTCCATTCAATGATGGCATAACTTTCGAGGTGGTTCCTGCATTCATCAATAAAGATGATAGTTTCACATATCCGGACTCAAACAATGGTGGAAGATGGCGTACAACAAATCCCAAGCCAGAAATTGAGGCTATTCGTGCCCGAAATGCTGTTTGCAATGGCAACCTTATTCTTCTTTGTCGAATAATGCGTTCTTGGAAAAATAAATGGAACGTTCCAATTGGTGGACTGCTTATTGATACGTTGGCATATCAGTTCATTGAAAGCTACACTTATCGAGATAAGTCGTATCTTTATTATGATTTTTTCTGCCGAGACTTTTTTAAATGGATGGCAGAACAAGATGAAAATCAAGAATATTGGAAAGCTCCTGGAAGCGGTCAATATGTTTATGGTAAAGGCCTTTTCCAATATAAAGCAAACCGTTGCTATAACATTTCACTGGAAGCAATCGCCCACGAAACAGCCTCTCCCAAACAAGAGTGGTCAGCAAAACAAAAATGGCGAGATATTTTTGGGAACTCGTTTCCAGACTAACCTTAATGAATAACTAGAAAAAGGAGAGGATTTATGGCATCTGATACGCTCCTGATGAGTATTCGCGAATCTTTTGGCAGAGTTGTCTATACTCACAAAACCCACGAGAAACAAATAGAAATTCTTTGTTATTATGAAAAAACTGCTCGTTGGTTAGAAGCGGTTTTAATTTCTTTAACGGCAGGTGGAGCAATTACTTTATTGTTTGGGCAAGGTTTCTGGTTACAACTTGTCACTGCCATATTGGCGTCTGCTGCTACAATGGTCACTATATACCAACTTAGTTTTGATCCAGGGCGTTTAATTAGAGACCACAGAAAATGCGCTCGTCGTTTATGGTTAATTCGTGAGAAATACATCAATTTATTATCCGATTTAATTGATGAAGCTATCGATGATGATAAAGGTCGATTGCAGCGTGATACTATCCTGAAGGAACTACAGGAGATTTATTTGGAGGCTCCAGATACTTCATCGAAGGCATATTCAATGGCGCAAGGCGCATTAAAAATAAAAGAAGAAATGTCTTTTACCGATGATGAAATTGACCAATTCTTACCAAAACCATTGAGAAAAGGGGAAAAATAAATATGATGATTGTCTACTGGGTTCCTCGCTAAGTCTTATCTGTAGTTTTTTTCAGATAATTGCGTCGTATGGTTATTCCACATCAATTATTGGAACATCAATTTACAAGGTAAGGTCCTGAAGTGATAAGGATGAAAAAATGTACAACTTAGATGAAGACCAAAAAAAGACTCTTCGGTGGATTGTTCAAAAAATTCGCGAAGGAGAACTAGGTGAAATATTTGATTGCGTATTCCTCATAAATGGCAAATTCGCCCGTTTTCAAGGCAAGGGTGAGAATATAACCGACGATGTTCCAATAAATGAGAGTGTTTTACAAGCACTAAAAGCTTCTGGGCTAATTTTCATTGAAAGACATGAGAAAACCGTTCTGCATTGTGGGCTTCTTGGTGATAAGGCATATAATGCGGTGGATTCAAATTTTGGAGAAGGTACTGACGTTCGAGTTACTCTCCTTACAGAGCGAGAAATTCTTTGGAAAATTATCATTTCCATTATCTTATTAGGTTTTTCTCTTGCTGGTTTTATTTTCCTCCCATGGGCATCCGCTGTTTTGTGGTTATTTTTTCTAATAATTGCCTATCCCGTTGCTCTTGCATTCACAACAGCTAAGCAATCAATGGATAATCGCAATTTGGTGGAAATTTATAAAGCAGGGCTAAAACAAATTCCAGTAATACGTCGTTTTTTTGGAAATTAACCTTCTTTGTGGAGGCAAGTTGAAATAAGGCTATCTCCCGATACCAAAGGATGCTATAAGTCTATTAGGATAAAAAGAGAGACTTCATGAATAGTGCGGAATCTATAAGAAACAAACAAAACCAGGATATTCTATACCATTACACTACCCTATCAGGCTTAAAAGGTATTGTCGAAAGTGGGAAAATTTGGGCAACAAATATTTTGTATTTGAATGATAGTGAGGAATTTTTTAATGCAATAGAGGCTTTTAATAGTGTGTTTGATACTATGTGGGATACTCCTGAAATAATAGATGCGTTAGATGAAAGTGAACAAGATTTTTTGTCGTTGTTATCAAAAAGGATTGAAGATATATTTGAAGATAACGAAGATGGTTTTAAGGTTTTTGTCAGCTCTTTTTCTGAAAGTGCTGATAAGTTGAGCCAGTGGAGAGGCTATTGTCCAAATGGAAGTGGAATTTGTATTGGTTTTGATTTTGTGAACCTCACTAATATTCCTGGTTGTCAACTTGTTAAGTGCATTTATGTCAAACACTCTATGGGCAGCGATGAAGAAAAAGAAGGTTTCAATCAAGTTTATAAATTTATTGAAGACTACTTGAAGATGTTTAAATCTTTTAAGAACGACCAAAATAAGGAAGAAAAGAAAAAAAGCCTTCTGCAAGATTTTGAAAAAGATTTTTTGATGTTTGCTGCTAGAGTGAAGCATCCTGGATTCAAGGAAGAGAATGAGTGGCGATTAATTCTCACACTAGATGAAACAAAAAATAAATATATTTTTTATCGTTCAGGAAAGTCTATGCTGGTTCCTTATATTGAGATAAAAATTAGAGATGAGAATGGATATTTGAATATCCCAGATATTTGGGTTGGTCCAACCCCTCATCCATATCTATCGCGAAATTCGATTGTAGATTTTCTAGATGCTCAGAAGGTTTACGCTTACAAATACCAAGAAGATTTAATTAATCCCACCCCTCCTTTCCTTGATAGTGATAACAAAGATCCAATGGAAAAAAGGTCACCAAATGTACGGATATCGGAAATTCCATATCGAGATTGGTAAGTGTTAAAAAATGTTGTTTTAGGTCAATTTATTTATTGCATCCTCACACACAGTATGAACTTGATCGGTGAGATTTTGCGGCATTTTCGAGAGTTTTTTATACCTAAGCAGAATCCTGCTCTAAAATCTAGTCTACTTTCGCCATCCATTTTGTAACCAAACCTGTTAGACAACAATTTTCACCTCTCCCCTGCGGACCGAGTCGTATATACGGGTATAAGTTCCGACCGGCGGTAAGAGCGTAAACGATTTGGGAATGCATCAGCGCCTTCCAGAAATGGAGGGCGCTTTTTAATTTCGGTAAAGAAACATTTCCTTCAAGCGGTCATCCTTCAGGTGAATCTTCGATTTTTGCGTTGCTCCGCGCAGACCTCCCCACAATTGAACGAGTACAACAAGTTGCATAATCCGCCATAATAGATATAATTGTTTGAATTAGTCCTTGTTCCCTTGTTAAGTTTTAATAGCCGAAAAATACTTTTGACTCACCGCTTTGATAGGCTTCTATGTTTATGAGAAAGAATACTACATAAAAGAGTTCTTTTAATAGTAAGGAAAATTATGCGACCATCTTTTCGAACGAACCTTGCTCTAATTATTTTGGTCATCATCGTGGCAGCCTTTACATGGAATCCAGCGCATGCGGATGATCCATACACCCAGCCGGCGATCAACAAGACATTTTCTGATATTGTCATTATCCCAGGGGTGACCACCCAGCTGACGGTGAAAGTATTTAATGAAAACCAATTCGGACTGGTGGATATCGCCTATACGGATGTTATGCCGCCGAATATTAAGATCGTGACCCCGGCAGTGGCGAGCAACTCCTGCGGGGGTACGGTCACCGCTGTTCCCGGTACGAATACATTTTCCATCAGCGGGGGTTCTGTCCCTCCTAAAACAACATCAGTCCTGGCGGAATGTTCTCTCGTCTTGAACGTGACCTCGACCGTGGCAGGTACCCATATCAATACAATCCACGCGGGTGATCTCTCAGCCCGGGACGCGGATCGGGCACTGCCCGTTTTGCATAATGAGTACCCTGCCAGCGCTACCTTACAGGTGCTCGTTGTTCAACCGCCTTCGTTGAGCAAAATCTTCAACCCGACCACGATCTTCGTGGGCGAAGTAAGCCGCCTGACCATCACCATCCGCAATAATGATCTTCTCAATGATCTGCACGAAACCACCTTCACCGATACCCTGCCTGCAGGAGTTGTGCTGGCGCCAACCGTGAACCCGGTGCTGACAGGTTGCGGGACCGGCACGGTGACCGCCGTTTCGGGGACGAACACCATTACGCTGAACAACGCTACAGTTACCAAGAACAGCACTTGTTCAGTTGCGGTCAATGTTACTTCGAGCACCCAAAGCGACACTCCCTATGTGAATACCATTCCTGCAGGGCCAGGAAGCGGGGCGATCAGCACACGAGAGGGCGTGACCAACGCGACGGCGGCAAGCGCCTCATTATATGTTCAAAATGTGGGTATCGCAAAGTCATTCTCACCGACTTCTATTGTTGCCGGCGCAACCAGCACGCTTACCATCACCTTGCGCAATCCAACGGGCACAGCCTACACTGGGGCGTCTATTTCAGACACCCTGCCGGCAGGGCTGATCATCGCCCCGGCAGGAGGGTCTACCACCTGCGGGGGGGGGACTATCGACTACCCCGATGGGGCTGACAACACGCTGGGTGCCAATGAAAGAACCATTCGCCTCACTGGCGGCACCATCCCCGCCAGCCCTACTCCGCCAACACCTTACGGTACCTGTACCATCACGGTGGCGGTCACCACCTTGCCCGATGCCCCGGCAGCGACCTTGACGAACACCATTCCACCAAATTCTCTGACCACTGACCAGGGGATCACCAACCCTTCTGCTGTAACAGCCAACCTAGCGATTACCCGCTGGCTGACAGGTACAAAGGCTTTCAATCCTGCATCCATACCAACAGGCGGTACGTCCACTGTCACTATCACCCTGAGGAACAATCGCACGGATGTAAACGGTGACCTGACAGATGTTACGTTTACAGACACCCTGCCTGCCAACGTGACTGTTTCAGGCGTGCCGGCTACCCCCCAGTGCGGAGGTACAGTTTCATATACTGCTACAACGGTAACATTGGTTGGAGGGTCGATCCCAAGGAATTCCAGTTGCACCATCGTCTTTCAGGTGACCACTTCTGCCAATGGCACGTACAGCAACACCATTCCAGCAGGGGATATCAGTACAGGGCAGGGCGCGAGCAACGTTCTCATCACTTCCAATAACCTAAGTTCCATAACCGGCGGCGGACCGGTGAGGGTAAGCAAGAATTTTCAAACCAGCCCCATTGCACCGGGAGCCAATGTGAGATTAAGGATCAGACTCACCTCTCCCACGGATATTGGTATTTCAGGGATTAATTTCACTGATACCCTTCCAGCTGGCATGCGCATCACGAACAGCACACCTGCCAGCAACGCCTGTGGTGGGACTCTCACATCAATCACCGGCACAAATCAGATCACCCTGACAAATGGAGCGATTGCGGCTCCTGATACTGCTTGTAATATTGATGTTTATGTGACCGCAGATGATTCCATGTCATATACGAACACCATCCCAGTAGGAGCCATCACGACCGCGGAATTAAGGTCGAACACCAGCGCAGCTTCTGCGACACTGGTCGTTTCTGGCTTCACCATGAGCAAAAAGTTCTATCCTGATGTGGTCAACCCTAATGGTTTTTCCACCCTGACGATCACCTTGGTGAACAGCACCACAACACCGATCACCAATGTAACACTGACTGATTCACTCTCGACCATGGGAGGAACGCCACCAACCAGCGGAGTCTATATAGCCGACAATCCCAACCCTGTTGTCACCTGCGCCGGCGGGGTGATCGACTACCCCGATGGCGCAGATAACGCTCTCGGCCCCAATGAGCGTACCATCCGCATGACAGGTGGGACAATCCCTCCAAGGGTCGGGACAACTGATGGCGCCTGCACGATCTCCATAGATGTGCAGGGTAGAGGCGCGGGGGCAACACGTACGAATACCATTCCGGTGGCAAATGCGAGCGGGACGATCTCTAACACCACGGTTGGTCCACGGGCTCCAGCGACTGCCACCCTGACCATCGGTAGCCTTTCCATCGATATCAACAAGAAATTTGATCCGATCCTCGTCTATGGTGGTGCGGCGTCTACATTAAGCGTCACGATCTCAAACCCGAATAGTTCTCCCCTTACCGGAATCACTTTCACTGATTTCCTGCCAGCCGGCATGATCATTGCCACTCCAGCGGACTTGAATCCGGGCCCGTTGTGCGGACCAAACGCAAAACTGACCGGGGTTTCAGGTTCAGACTCATTCACCTTCAGCGATGGCGAACTACCTCCAAGCAGGAGTTGCGTGATGAGCTTGCGGGTCACCATGAACGTTAATGGCAACCTGACCAACACCATCCCAGCCGGCGCGGTAACTACATTCAACGGAGTAACCAATCCCAACCCCATCCAGGCAACCTTGTCCAACTTGGCGGGGGCAAGCATCAGCAAAGGGTTCTCTCCAAACCCGGTGCTGGCAGGCAATGATAACTATTCAACCCTGACCATTACGATCACCAATACCTCGGGACTGGACTTGACCGGCATGGGACTGGTGGACACCCTCCCTGGAACACCTCCGACCGGATTGGTGATCGCGGGTGCACCTGCGCCAGCGCCATCCACTACCTGCAGCCTTGGGACGCTCACTGCGGTACCCGGGACTCAACACATCGAGCTTACTGGCGCAACGCTATTGAGAAACTCATCTTGTTTCATCACCGTCCCCGTCACCAGTGAAACGCCCGGAAATTATGCAAACCTGATCTCAGCAGGCACGCTCATCTCTGACCAAAATATTACCAATCCTGACCCTGCCACTGCAGCTCTTTTAGTGATCTCAACGACTGCCAGCCCAACCACAGGCACAGTGGGGGAGACGATCACAGCGGGGGATAGCATCAATCTGAGCGGAGCCAACAACCCGACTGGCTCGGTAACTTTCACGCTGTACAGCGATGCGCAGTGCACCATCCCGGTTCCGGGGATGAGCGGCAGCGGGGTAATCGCTAACGGAGCAGCCTCTTGGTCTAATACCTGGACTCCGACGGCGCCTGGAATTTATAACTGGGTTGCCAGTTACCCGGGTGACGCAAACAATAATGCTTTCACGACCAAATGCGGGGATGTGAACGAACAGATAGAGATAACCGCGATCCACCCATCCATTGAGGTAACAAAAACACCAAAAGCACAAACTGTGGTCAGCGGAGAAGATGTGAACTTCACCCTGACCGTAAATAACACCGGCGATGTGCCACTATCTGATGTAACGCTCACCGACCTGACCTGCGATACACTTAGCGGACCAGTGGGTGATGAGAACAGCAACAACATTCTCGAGACCACTGAAACCTGGGTTTATGCTTGCACGGTGAATAATGTAACGGGAGCGTTCACCAATACAGTAAGTGTGACCGGAACACCCCCGGTGGGAGAGATAGTGACTGATGATGACGAGGCGGATGTTACAGTCTCCATCCTCACCGACTTGACGAAAAACCTGGTGGCAGACAGCCTTTGGACCACAATTAATCCGAAGGCGACAGTCGGCGAGATCGTAACATACGCTGTCACTTTAAGCATACCTGCTGGTGGGTTCATGTCTGACATGACGCTAACCGATGAACTGGATCATGGGCTGGCTTTTGTGGACTGCGAAAGCATCATACCCGAAACTGATGCGGTGACGACAGATATCACCGGAGACTTTTCGAGCGATTTCAGCCATGTTTGTAATAATCCGGTTGTGACTGGTATTGGTTCTGATCCGAGCGACGCCGGGCGGCAGATTGTCTTCAATTTTGGGACGGTGGCGAACAGCGATAATGTAGCGCGGATAATCACAATCCGCTACCGTGTGGTGTTGTTGGATATCGCCAGCGTGGTCCAAGGAGTCAACCTTAATAACGACGTGCGCTGGGATTGGACCGGCGGCAGTCTAACCACAAACAACCCGACCCTGGAGGTTGTCGAGCCGCATTTGGCGCTTAATAAAAGCGCAAATGTGGCGATGGCGATGCCTGGCTCAAGCATCACCTTCAGGCTGGAAGTATCCTACGTCGGCGATGGATCTCCGGCATACGATGTGCTGCTGATGGACAAAGTGCCGAATGGGATTACTTACGAACCTGGCTCATTTAGATTCTTGAGCGGACAGGCACCTGTTCTTGATGATAGTAGCGCACCAACGTTGAAAGCCACTTGGGCTACCTTCCAGAACACCGGGGTACCCACTATTTTGGAGTTCAAGGGAACGCTCGCCAACCTTCCAAGCGGGACAACAGTGACCAACACGGCTTATCTGAGCTGGTCCAGCCTGCCTGGAGATGTAACCGACCCGCAATCTCCGTACAATGATTATTCTGTGGAACGCAATTACGACCCGGGCAGCCCGGTGAATGTGTACGGTGTCAGCAGCAGTGCAACCATCACCGTCATGCGTAAGATCTTGCCTTCTTCCGGTTTCGCGCCAGGACGGGTAACGGTGCTCCCTTCGCAACCCGCACAGGCGGCCTACAACAGCCTGGGGAATTTATGGCTGGAAATACCCAAGCTTAATGTTCAGATTCCCATCTTAGGTATTCCAGCAAAGGAAGCCACCTGGGACTTGACCTGGTTATCGAATCAGGCGGGTTACCTGGAAGGCACCGCTTTCCCGGGTGCAGTTGGTAATTCAGTGCTGACCGCTCACGTATATAAAGCGGATGGCAGTTCGGGTCCGTTTGTTAACCTCGGCAACCTGCGCTGGGGTGACCAGGTCATCCTGCACAATCAGGGTCAGCGGTATATTTATGAGGTGCGCTCGAACCAAATGATACTCCCTGGAGATACTTCCATCCTGAGGCATGAAAAATACTCCTGGCTGACCTTGTTCACCTGCAAGGGTTACAGTGAGACGCGGGGAGACTACCTGTATCGTGTTGCTGTTCGGGCAGTGCTGGTGAGGGTGGAAGCCGAATAAGACACTGCAAAAAAAGAATCAATTTGAACAACTGCCGGCATTATTCGTGCCGGCAGTTGTTTTTTAGGGGAGGGACTGGTTGATGTAACATTCAATCTGTAAAATGAAAATTACTTGCCAGATGAAATAGCAGTAAAAGGGCTGGATACAACCCCCGAGCTGGTGAAAGTACTGATCAACAATGCCATTCGGCAAACACACTTGTGCTGGCAGGTGATTCGGTTGTTAAGAACCAAGGATAATTTCATCCCGAATTTCCAAAAAAAGGTTGCGTAATCTCTTAAAGCTTTCGAAAATTTGTGTTTCACATACTTGGGCAATAATAAAAAGTTTAGGACTTTTTATATCGCTTATTGGTCAGTATTTTAGCCTTGGATATAAATTAAAAAAAATTACTTGTTACTTAGATTAGCAATTATTTGTTGAACGACTAATTCATCTGAGATTAAGATATCAATAAAACCACCCTTGATCGCTGCCTGAATGGCATCTACCTTTTCAGCCCCACCTGCAAGGCAAACCACGGTTGGAACCTTCTGTAATTGCTCAAGTGTGATCCCAATTACATACCACTTATCAGTAACCTTTACATTCTCTCCACTCCGATTGTAGAAGCGCAAACAAACATCCCCTACTACGCCTAATTTATTTAGATTTTCAACCTCCTCAAATGACATGTGTCCATTTGGAGCAATATCTCCACTTGATATATTATTTAATCCTCCTAAACCTATTAATGCTAAATCAAGCTTGTCCCAGTAATTTATTACTTCTAATACATCATTCGTAGTCATAATTGATTCTGCCACTTGTCTGCTACCCACTACTCCTGGGGCAAATAATTGGAGCGAATTTCCTTTAATATTGTTAGCTAAGAGATTTGATATTCGATTCACTTGGAGTTCGTATTCTACTCGACCCAATCCTCCCATTATTGGTACTACAATTGACCCTGGAGAGTCATTACATTTGATATTTGTTACAGTCTCGACTAGGGTTTTTCCCCATCCTACTCCAATAACTTGACTTGGCTTTATTAAATCACCTAAATATACTGCACCAGCCAACCCAATATTTCTCTTTATCTGAATTGGATTACTCTGAACTACTACGACATCACGTAGTCCAGTCAATTCGATTAATTTGTTTGCGAGGTGGCGTTCGGATGCAAGCGGATTTATTATCTTGATATCTACGATTCCATCATCATTCGCAATCTGAAGCAGATTGGTTACAGATTGTCTGGAAATTCTCATAATTTTGGATATTTCACTCTTAGATAATTTTTGTAAATAGTAATACTCAGCTACGGCAACAATTTTCTTAATATCATCTCGAATGGTCATTAGGCAATCCTATACAAACAGTTGATGCAATTTTGAAAAAATAAACATCCATAAGCCTTGAGTCACATAATTCCACTAATTATATATGTAAACCATTATTCTCTCTACGTGCGAATTGACTCAAAAATAATCTTACTATAGGAATCAACGTTGACTCAAAAAGAATGTTACCCTAGAGCGGAATTCAGATCCGCAGAGGGAGAATATGATGAGTCAACGAAGTAAACGCGAGATGATCGAGGCCATTCATCCGCGGTATTTGAAAGCTAATAGAGCTGGAAAAGAACAAATACTAGATGAATTTGTAGCCACTACCGGTTATCATAGAAAATATGCCATTCGAGTATTGAGACATGGCCCAAAACCCAAAGGGTTGAAAAAGCCGGGTCGCCGTAAGAAATACCAGGGCAAAGTAGTACAAGTTCTGGAACATGTTTGGGAAATCTACGGCCGAATTTGTTCAAAAAGACTACACCCCTTTCTGTCTGAAGGGGTCGCTATTCTTGAAAGATGCCGTGAACTCAGCTTGTCACCAGAGACAAAGCAATTACTATTGAGCATGAGTCCTGCCACGATAGATCGCTGCTTGAGAAAAGCGCGATTTACCCATCCCCAGCGTGGTCTTTCCACGACAAAACCGGGATACTTGCTCAAAAAAGGCATTCCCGTTCGCACTTTCACTCCCTGGGAGGATGAACACCCTGGCTTTTTGGAAATTGATCTTGTGGCTCATTGCGGTCAAACGACCGAAGGAACCTACCTGAACACCCTTACAGCCACTGATTTGGCTACTGGCTGGACAGAATGCCTTGCCTTACCCAACAAGACCCAGTTTGCGGTTTCTCAAGCTATCTGTGAATTGCGTAAGTGCTTACCTTTTCCTCTTCTTGGCCTTGATTCAGATAATGGCAGCGAATTTATCAATGACACTCTTTACCGCTATTGCCTTTCCGAGCAGATCACTTTCACTCGTTCCCGCCCTTACCAGAAGAACGACCAGGCGCATGTGGAACAGAAGAACTGGTCTGTGGTTCGCCATACCGTTGGCTATGATCGCCTGGAAACCCAGGATGAATTAGCCTTGCTAACTTCCATTTATTCTGACCTTCGCTTATATATTAACTTTTTCCAGCCTGTTCTCAAGCTGATTTCCAAACATCGAGTTGACGGCAAGGTCATCCTCTCGTATGATCAAGCCACTACACCTTTTCGCCGTGTCCTGGCACTGGATTCGATCCCTGTTCTGATCAAAGCTCGTTTGACCGACCAGTACTTCCACTTGAATCCAGTGGCGTTGAGATCCAGTATCGATTCGAAAGTAGCTCTTTTATGGAAAATCGTTCGGTAACATTTTTATTTGAGGCAACGTCTCCCCTATAGTAACTTTTTCTTTTGAGTCATTACTCATGCCACTGACCGGGCAAAGCTGATGCTCATGGCTCTTGAAGCAGGATTGGGTCAAAAGAAAACTGGCTCAGAATAGTATAAGTACCCAAATAGCGTGGACCGAGTCGGATGTACGGGTATAAATTCCGCCCGGTATTACAGAGAAACTGATCCACAATTATTTTTGCCACATCAAACTTCCGGGTAGATTTTTCCCGGAAGTTTTTTTATTTTCACCCATGAGAGGAACGAGATGGAACCCAGAACGATACGCATTACGGAAATTGATGAAGGAAAATTACGCGCGGCACTGCGGGAGGCGCAGAAAGGCGATTACCGGAACAGCGCTTATATCCAACAGTTGGAAGGCGAGTTGGACCGGGCTGAGATCGTCAAACCGGCGCAGATCCCCGCGGATGTCATCACCATGAATTCGCGCGTTGTTCTGGTTGACCTGACCGAAGGCGATCGAATGGAACTGACCCTGGTCTTCCCGGAGGATGCCGGCAAAAGCCCCGGCATTGTATCCATCCTGGCGCCTATAGGAACGGCGATGATCGGGTACCGCGAAGGTGACGTATTCGAATGGTCCACCCCCGATGGGCCGGTCAACCTGCGAGTGGAGAAGGTGGTCTACCAGCCTGAGGCGGATGGTGTGTTTGATTAAGGAAGGCGCCCTTCACGTCAACGTGGAGGGCGATTTTGTTTGCCAGAAGTGTGATAACAGGACATAATTATTGTCAGGTGGAAACAAAGTATCGGGTAGGATGCGCTTGACTTTGGACGCATCCCTCTGACCAGGACCACATGATTGCTGAGAGTCAGGTAGGATGCGCTCGATTTTGAGCGCATCCTTATTTATTAAGAATTGATCAATGCCAATGTGGTTGACCAACCCTGACGGCGTCAGCAAACCCCGGTCATTCCTGCCTGCGCACGGAACATGTGTGGAGATGGTCGCCCGCAAGATCCGTCAGGATGGCGATGAGCGGGGATTCTGATTAATGGATACACGTCATACCAGCAACGGCAAGGACGCCTTTGGACGTGTGCCGTATTTGGCCGCCTGAAATTTTCCTTTCGATTATTAAAGGCGATTTTTATTGTATTTTTATGATTAAGGTACATACAATGACCATAGTGCTCAATACGATGAGCGTCCTGAATGTGTGGTTTAGGATCCAGGTATTAAGCTTTTCCTGATCTTATCGTAAGTTTTTGCTTGTCCAAATGAGTTGGGTCAACAGATGTATTTCACAATAAGAGGTACGAGATGACAAGGATAGTGCTTAAAAGTGGATCTCTTTACTGCTCTTATCGCTGATATTGTTCATCACCGTTTGTTCATTCGATAGTCCGTCGTCAAAATTGACGCTGTTCGTGAATGGCACAATCTACATCGATGCTGACAATAAAGTGGAAAACCTGCTTGTTAGCGATGGCCTTGTGGTTGCTTATAATGTAAATCCACAGGATTATCAAAATGCTGAGATTGTGGATCTGAATGGCGCTGCAGCCTACCCGGGCTTCAACGACAGCCATGTCCATCTTGTCAGTATGGCTGTTGCGGGAAGCATCCTCGTTCCAACAAAGGGAGAAACAGACCCGACGAAGATAGCGGCCATTGTAGGAAATCGATGCAAAGAAGTCCCTGAGGGGACTCCGGTAATGGCACATGGATTTGTGCTTCAAAATTATGATACAGACTGGGGGCTTAATGATCTGGCGAACCTGGATGCGGCAACCGGGCCTGATTGTCCGGTGATGATCGCCGATCAATTGGGTCACAGCTATATTGTCAACACCGCGGCTATGCGCCTCAGCAACCTTGATGGTCTAACAGCGGATCCACCTGGTGGAAAGATAGTAAAGCATGATGGCAAACCGACAGGCATGCTCAGGGAAACAGCCGGTTCGATTGTCGGGAATGCGGCAATTTTTCCACTGGTACAAGACAGCAAGGTCAAACCGTTCGCCCTGGGATTAATCAAGAAATGGGCTGCCATGGGCTATACATCTGTTGTTGATCTGATGGGTGGTCCGATGGGGAGAACGATGAAGACAGACCTATGCCGAGACCTGGAAAGCGAAGGCTCTCTCCCCCTTCGGGTTTATTATGCCTACACATTCTTCAATTTGGACGATCTGGAAGATTATCAAACCGCGGGTAAAGATACCGAATTGGTGCGATTTTCAGGTCTAAAGCTTTTCGTTGACGGGGCGGCTGGCCAGGGCGGTGCCTGGACAAGCTGGGCGAACACACTTGGCGATCACGGTCTCAATGCGGTGGCCACTGATGACTCTTATGGTGAAAAGTACAATCTATTCAGAATTCTTGAAAAATCCGAGCAACTCGGGCTTGACATGCACTATCATGTCGGGGGAGACGCGGGAATTGATGCCGTGTTGAGTGCCATCGAAGCGGTAAAAGCAAAAAATGGTTCTTTGAAAGGCACACACACCTTATATCACCTGGGGCTGATTACGGACGATCAGATCTTGAGGATGAAAGCGTTGGGTTCCAATGTTATCGCGGGAGTGCAGCCGTCACTTCATTGGGAATTTCAGCGGCCCCAAACCGAATATTATTACGGTGAGCATGCGAAAGGATCATATCCGTATTCGAAGATGAAGGATGCCGGTATTACCCTTGCCTTTTCCACTGATTACGCGTCTAACAAAGAAGATCTAAGCTGGCCAACTGAAATAATGAGAGTGGCACTTACCGGCGGCGGCAATCCTGATAATCAACCATTGACCATGCGGGATATGATCGAAGGATTTACAGTGGGCGGCTTTGCCACTACCCGCGAAACTAAAGTGGGCAAGCTGCATGTTGGCTACAAGGCTGATCTGGTGGTGTATGCGAAGGATTTGTACTCGATTCCCCCAGGAGAACTTTCAAAAGACAATCCGCGTGTTCTTTCCACATGGATTGGAGGGAAGAAGATAACCCCATAATATTTTCCCGTCGGGCGATCGGAAACTATTTAATTGTTTTCCGGATCGTAATTGCATGGATACGTTAAGATATGTTATCCATTGTATGTGATAGTTAATTGATTTGGTTTTTCTGGTCAAAACATTGTTTTCCATGTTGGCCCATGGTACCGGTGGAATTTAAATCTTCGGAACACAGGTAACCTCATTGCCGTAAAGAACGCCATGATTTGCCGCTCGATCAACAAGTTCGAAGACCGGAATAGTGACATAACCTGGTGGGCTCGTACTGGCTGTTGATCTTCCCGCTGATGCCGGGCGTGGGGGGGATGTGGTATGAGCGCGCGGGGCCGTCACATTAGCCATGTTGGATTGTTAATCTCACGGCTGGTTCCCTGGTTTCGCGTGGCTTTCTGCACACCGCCTGGAAAAAGCGATATCATCAGGGTTGGCCGGATGAAATGTAGCCCGGCCGCAGGTAAAATACAGAAGTACCGGCATTGAACTACCTTGATTTAAGGAATAGACCCATGATCGTCTGCCCGTGGTGCGGCACCAACTATACCGAGTTCCAGTCCAACTGCAAGAATTGCGGTGGGATCATGCAGGCGGCAGAAGAGCCGGCCGGCCCGGCGGTTTCAACGGGCAGCATCCCCGTGCCGCCGCCTGCGCCGAGAGAGATCTCCAACCAGTACGTGTGGCGGATTATGACGACCGATGGATGGTCGATCGCCGCCCTGGTATTCACGCTGCTGGGGGGTATTTTCGGCCTGGTGGGCGCCGGGCTAACCCTGGGTTTTGTCACGGCTTTTGTGGGCATCCCGTTTATGGCGCTTGGCTTTGCCTGGCTCATACTTGGTGTTTCCCTCATGGTCTGGCGGTACAACAGAACGCTGAAAGTGGTTGAAGTGCTGCGTGACGGCGTTTCGGCCAGAGGCGAAATTGTTGACGTACAGGAGAACTTCTCTGTGCGCGTCAATCACCGGCATCCCTGGGTGATTCGCTACCGGTTCCATATTAATGGAGAAACGTATACAGGAGAAGTTTCCACCCTGAACCCGGCGGGAAGAGACTTCAGGGCGGGGAATGTTGTGTGCGTTTTGTTCCTGCCGGCTGAACCGCAGTGGAACTGCATTTATCCGCATCCATGAGGTATGAAAAGGAATGAGATTCATGTACCTTAACTGAGAGAGGGGGCAATGAATGCGTTGATGGGATATGTCACAGAAAGTGGAATGTGCTTGATTTTTTGCGTATCCCATTGACGCGAGTTACCCGGCCACCACGCGGAAATAGTCGTTCAAAACATTGACATTTATACGCCATTGGCGTACTATTTTTATACAAACCTGCCATATCAATCTACAAGGTCCAATACTTTCAAATAATTCAGGGTTTCCCATGAAAGACGAACTATTCTACGAATTACTGGATAGCGTAAAAGAAGGCGGCCAGGTATTGCGCGGCGAAAAAGAAGCGTCACGCAAATTCCCCTATGACAGCCTGGATATCAAACATATCCGTGAAAAATACAACCTCACGCAGGAGCAGTTTGCCGTCATGCTGGGTATCAGCGTGCGTACCCTGCGTAACTGGGAGCAGGGCCGGCGGGTACCGGAAGGCCCCGCTATGGTTCTTTTGCGTGTGGCTGACCGGAACCCGAAGGCGATACTGGATGTGGTTGGAGTCAAATAGCGCTCCTTTCACCAGTATCAACCAGTTATCATAAGAACTAAGTAAAGGAGAAAATTTGAATTTATCAAACAATGTGACAGAGGATGATTTTGCCGAAATATCAAAATTATCCTGGGAGTGCATCAGCCCGGTCATCATGACGGTACGGGGGAAAAATCCAGACATCAAAAATGACGCGTATCGCACATTGAACGAAGGCCAGAAGGCGGTCTTCAGTTTTCACGTCTACTACGACCATGCCAAAAAGGATCCGGAGAGCTTTGTGTACTGGAGCAGGCTGTATTTGCAGATGAACTTTTTCGGCGAGATCAAAAAAGGCGCCCTGTATTTCGCAAACCAGGACTATGCCAACCTGCTGGCGGAGATCGAAGGGTGCCTGACCGGGACGAATAACAGCGATCCGCAACAGTTGTATGAACAACTCAAGTCTATTGGAGAAGAGCACATCATCCGGATGGGCAAGGCTATCAAGGCAAACAGGCCGTATTTTTTCACCGGCTGAGAGTTGGCGGTTTGACACCGCCCCCCGCACGATATCTGTATAATGACATCACGATGAACCATCATTCAGAACGGCGGCCGGGTGCAGGTCACCTTTATTAAGCCCACACCGGGAAGCCTGGGCGGGGTGATCCCGCCGTGTATCTTTATCTGTCTGGTGAGGAAGCGGGTGAAGTCAGCCCGGGTCTGTTCAAAAAATCCTGCGATGAATTGAATCGATTTCTCAGAGAACAGACTGATCTGATAAACGTATGGTCGGGTCGAATCCTGCGTTGAAGCCGTATATTTATCGTGAGCTCAGAACTTGTACCTCACAAATCACCATCAAAAATCGGGTGACATCATGAAGATTGAAATTATTCGGGCAATACCGGAAGAATCAGAAAACCTAAAACAGATCGCGGTTCTTTCAAAAAGCCACTGGGGCTACCCTGAAGCGTTGATCTCAAAATGGGCGCAGACGGCGATCATTACGCCTCAGGCGATTGAAGAAGACCGGGTATTTAAAGCCTGCGCCGATGGCGTCGTCATCGGGTGGTACAGGCTGACGCCGCGCCTGCCCGTCAATGAACTGGAAGATCTGTGGGTGCTGCCGGAATATCTCGGTAAGGGAGTGGGGCGGACACTTTTTGAACATGCCGTTATTCAGGCAAAAAGTACGGGGGCCGGTCAACTTGAACTGGCGGCCGACCCCAACGCCGAGCCTTTTTATACACACATGGGCTGTCGGAAGATTGGAGAAGTTATCTCTGAATGGGGACGCGCCATTCCGCATTTGATGCTCGAGCTGTAACACGGGTAAAACGCCGCGAAAAATATCAACCCGTATGTGTGCTGAATAGTTTTTTATCGATGGATAGACCTTTTGTAACAAAGATTTGAATAATCAAAAACCAAATATTAAACACTCCTTGATGAAGCCTTAACATACGAACGGCAAAATAATAGAGTGACAACCGGTGGTTTTACAGGTATTCCCCGGTAACCAGTCAATTCTATTTCCCGGTCTGCCCGGGTATCTGTTGGTTAACCGTTGGGAAAAAGGGTTGAAAGGATAGGTTCATCATGGGAAATAACATCCTGTTTATTTGCGGTACGTTAAACCAGACAACCCAGATGTACAGCATTGCCCGGGAATTACAGGAGCATACCTGTTACTTTACGCCATTCTATCTTGAGGGCTTTACCGCGATTTTGCACCGCATGGGACTGATGGAAAACACAGCTGTGGGAGATAAAATTTCGAAGCGAGTTCATCAATTTCTCGCCGAAAAGAATGTGCTGGTAGATCCCGGCGGAAAACGGGATAACTATGATCTGGTGGTGATGTGTACCGATCTGCTGGTGCAGAAAAATCTGCGCGGTAAACGCCTGTTGTTGGTTCAAGAGGGCATGACCGAACCGGAAGGCATCCGCTACGCCGGCGTGCGGCTGTTTGGGCTGCCCCGTTATGTGGCCAACACGGCTACTTTTGGACTTTCAAACGCGTATCATCGATTTTGCGTAGCCTCACCCGGTTATCGGGACCTGTTCATCCGAAAGGGTATACCGGCGGAAAAGCTGGTGGTCACCGGTATACCCAATTTTGACAATGTGGCGTCATTTTTGAAGAATGATTTTCCGCATCACGGTTTTGTGCTGGCGGCCACGTCGCCCACTCGCGAAACATTTCAACGCGATGACCGCGAAGGGTTTATCCGGAAAGTCATGGAGATAGCGAACGGCCGGCAGGTGATCTTCAAACTGCACCCGGCGGAACAGGAAAAGCGTTCCCGACGCGAAATTGAAAGGCTGGCTCCCGGAGCGCTGGTGTTCCAGGATGGAAACATCAACGAAATGATCGCCAATTGTTCTGTGCTGGTCACACAATTCTCCACAGTCACTTATGTTGGGCTCGCGCTGGGTAAAGAAGTGTATTCTTACCTGGATTTAGAAGAATTGAAGCGGTTGATGCCGATTCAAAATGGCGGGACGTCAGCCAGTCACATAGCGGATGAATGCCGCGCGCTGCTGGCGTCACCCTTGCCAAAGCCAGCTTCCGAATTGCCGCGAACCGGGTGGTTTTCTGGAAAAATTCAATCACGCTGGTTGCAAGAGCCGAGGTTGAACGGATTGGGCAGAGCCTGATCAATACGCTTAACAATATTCCCTGCTTTGATGAGAGCAGTCTGGACGCGTAAAAATGTGACGCGTATTCGGCGAATGCTGTTCTTGGCCCGCTGTTGAAATTAAATTTCTTTCTCATCGTACATAAAAGACACGAAATACCATCATCCTTATACAAAGGTATCGTCTGATCCCAAACGGGATTAATAACCTTTGTATAAGGTTATTCGTGCAATTCTTACAATGTGTACAATAAGACTATTGGTATTAAACGGTACTCTGTACTTGCTCAGGGAGAAAACCAGCATGAAAAAGACAGACCTAAGATCACTTATCGCTTTTCCTTTATTGATTTTTGTCGGTATTCTGGTCGCGATGGCCGGCAGCCAAAACGGGGCTGTGTTCGCCGGCATTCCAGTCTTCGCGCTGACAGTCGGCTTGGCTTTCATCATCCAGTGGCTGGTTTTCGTCCCATCGTTTCTCTATCAGACGGAAAAATATTTTGACCTCACGGGAAGCCTCACCTATATTTCGCTGACGACCTTCGCGTTCCTGGTCACGCCGGGTGTGGACCTGCGGTCTACCCTGCTCTTTGTTCTGGTATTGGCGTGGGCGATACGCCTTGGCACTTTTTTGTTCACCCGCATCAAGAAAGCCGGTAAGGATGACCGTTTTGACGAGATCAAACCGTCCTTTATCCGGTTCCTCAATGTCTGGACTATTCAGGCATTGTGGGTCACCTTTACCGCCGCGGCGGCCTGGGTGGCGATCACCTCCAGCATCAAGAAGGATATCGATACTTTCGCTATCATCGGCTTGATCATCTGGGTAATAGGTTTCGCGATTGAAGCGACGGCTGACACACAAAAAAGCCGTTTCAACGCAAACCCGGAAAATAAAGGAAAATTTATCAACACAGGGCTCTGGTCCAGGTCCCGTCACCCGAACTACTTTGGCGAGATCACGCTCTGGGTGGGTATCGCGGTGATCGCCATCCCCGTTTTACAGGGCTGGCAGTGGATCGCGCTGATCTCTCCGGTATTTGTTACTCTGCTGCTGACCCGTGTCAGTGGAATTCCCCTGCTTGAAAATAAAGCCGATAAAAAATGGGGTGGCCAACCAGACTATGAAGAATATAAGAAAAAAACCCCGGTGTTGATTCCGCGGTTGTAAAAATTCCTGCCGCCTGACGGTGGTTATCAACATCGGGATGCTTATATATTGTCTGCCTGTATCGCCGGAAGAATGTCTGTGGTTGAGAGACGGCTGATCCTGAGTCCTCAAAAATGGGCTCTCATATCAACTTCAGCAATGTGAAAGAGCGTGATTGATACAGGTGAAGTATTAAATATGGATAAGAGAGGCATGGATACCCGGATAAGAAACAATATGTGGAATGATCAGAATTGCCAGAGATCAGCAAAGAAGCCTCCTGCGATTTGAACAGATCCGGTATGTGTTAATTTCTTCATTAATGTAAAATAAAACAAAATTAGCCCGAATTCACGAAATTGGAGGATTTTCATGCCGGATTCCCTGAATTCAACCAGTGCCAGTGACGGAAACCTGATCCCGCTCCAGGTGGGCGCGTTGACAGTTGAGCAGCTCACTCAGATTTTCCGATATCTTCCGGTCGATATCACTTTTGTTGACGAAGGTAACGATGTGCGTTTCTATTCCGGTGGAGAACACCGGGTGTTTGAGCGCACGCCGGATATCATCGGACGGAATGTGATGAACTGCCATTCACCCGATAGCGTGCAGATCGTCTTCAAAATCCTGGAGGATTTCCGCGCCGGCACGCGCGATACGGCGGAATTCTGGATCCAGACCAAACCGGACGATCCGGAAACCCGATTCATTCATATCCGTTATTACGCGGTCCGCGATCCGATGGGAAAATTTCTCGGGACACTGGAAGTCACCCAGGATATAACAGAGATTCGCAAATTGCAGGGCCAACGCAAACTTCTGGACGAAGAGAAGTAGAAATCCTGTTAAAGCTTTGATATTAAGCGCATGCCACTCCATTTCTTTAGAGAGGTACGCGCTGTTTAAAACCATGAAAGATGATCAAAAAAACCGGGTATGGAATGAAACATATTCATGGGGAAAATCTTAAATAAGTTTTCGTGCCTGTTCCTGGATTTTTTCCGTCAACCCGGCTGGTTCGAGTATCTCTATCGACCCGGCCAGCCCGAAAACCAGCATTTCGGCCATAATATCTGAATCCAGGTTAATTGATACAGTAAGCCAGCCTCGCCCGTCCGCTTCGCCGCTGATTTTCCACCGCCCGGGAAGCAATGAATTAAGTGTGGTAATGAGATCAGGGTGAAGGCGAAAAACATAGTTATGGTCTGAAAAATCTTTTACAAAACTCTGTAGATGATTTTGCCAGTATTCCGGTAGATCAAAATCCGTCCGCCTTGTGAAAGAATGATCCAAAATGTGGATGGAATGAAAGCGGTTGACCCGGTATGTGCGCAATTCACTTTCTCGTTCTGCGATCAAATACCACAGGCTGGATTTGCAGACCAGACTGTATGGCGCCAGAACTTTTTCCGTTACATCCCCGTTGTAATTCTCGTAATTTGCTTCGATCATCCGGTCTTCATATACCGCTTTTTGCAGGTCGTCCCAGAAGGGCGGCATATTCGGATCATGCCACCACCAGGTCGGGTCGATCAACAGCCGCTGCCGGATGTGATCGGCCGTGGAGCGCTGCGCGTTTGGTAATGCCGCGAGCATCTTCATTAATAATTGGTCGGCGGCATTACCCAGTCCGACTTCCCGCAGGGCGTGGTTGTTGTTCATGACAATCAAGCTTTGCACTTCGAATTGATTCAAGCCTGTCAGAGAGGTTCGGTATTCCTCCATCAGTGAGATACCGCCGCCGCGGCCGCTCTCGGAATAGACCGGTATGCCAGCCAGTGACAGGGCATCCACATCACGCAATATCTGCCGGCGAGAGACTTCCAGCTCACCGGACAACTCGGCGGCTGTCATTTTGCCGCGCGTTTGCAGCAATAGAATAATAGAGAGTAACCGGTCTGCTCGCAAATTGAAATTCCATTTCTTTATGGTGACATAAGATGTCATCTTTTGTGATTAAGATAAGACTATATCACAAAATTGAAAGGCAAATGACATGAGCAATATAGAAACAGGATTTCTGGAAATCGATGGAAGCAAGCTTTACTATGAAACAGCAGGCGACGGCACCCCGGTGGTGTTATCTCACGCGGGATTTCTGGACAGCCGGATGTTTGATGGTATCTGGGAACAGTTGTCCCGGAAATTTATGGTCATCCGCTATGACATGCGCGGCTTCGGCAAGTCTGACCCCGTGACAGGCCCGGTCTGCCGGCGCGCTGACCTGGCCCGTCTGCTAAACCACCTCGGCATTAAACAGGCGCATCTGGTGGGGTGCTCCATTGGAGGGGAGCTCAGCCTTGACCTGGCACTGGAAAATCCCGGTCTGGCAAAGTCTATCACGCTGGTCGACTCAACCCCGGGTGGGTTTGACATGCAGGGAGAACCGCCCCGCTACCTGTTTGAAATGTTCAATGCCGTGCAAAATGGTGACGTGGACTACGGCAGTGAATTACAGATCCGCATCTGGATTGACGGGCAGTTCCGGGAACCGGATCAGATGGATAAAAAATTACGCCAAAAAGCCCTGGAAATGAACCGCATTCCAGTAGAACGTAAAACGTTCCTTATCGCCGATACACAACCAGCCAGGCCATTGACCCCGCCGGCATTCACCCGGCTCGAAAAGGTAGCATGCCCTGCCTTGATCATAGCCGGTTCGTTGGAAAATTCGGAAGTGCTGCGGGCGGCCGATGAGATGGCAGCACGGATACCCGGCGCGAAGAAGGTCATTATGGAAGGTTGCGCGCATGTTCCGGCTTTTGAACAGCCGGAGGTCTTCCTTTCACATCTGATGAGCTTTCTGTGGTAATTCAATTTCGGGCTGGTTGGTAACACCTATGCAGGGCAATCGACCAGCCCGTTTCAAATGTATAGATTTTACAGACGGATGAAAAATCAAAATCTCCCGGCTACAATGGTTTTGAGACCGGAATTTATTTAGGCCTCGTGGGAGATTGCGAATGGATGAACAACGGGAATTATCAGCTGAACAGGGCCGCGAACTGATCGGTATTCTAAAGAATCGCTTTGAGAAAAACGCGGCCCGTCATTTCAGCCTGACTTGGGCGGATGTACAGTCACGATTGGAAGCATCCCCCGCCAAACTCTGGTCACTCAACGAAATGGAACGCACGGGTGGTGAACCCGATGTGGTGGGGCGGGATGAGAAAAAGGGCGAAATTCTTTTCTTCGATTGCTCCCCCGAAACCCCTGCCGGCCGGCGCAACCTGTGCTACGACCGGGCGGCGTTGGACGCGCGCAAGGAGCACAAACCGAAAACAAGCGCGATAGACACAGCCGTGGAAATGGGTGTTGATATCCTCTCTGAAGAACAATACCGGTTTCTGCAAACCCTGGGAAAGTTCGACACAAAGACGTCCAGCTGGCTGCTGACACCTACGGAGATCCGTCAACTGGGGGGCGCCATCTTCGGCGATCGGCGCTATGACCGGGTGTTTATCTACCACAATGGCGCGGACTCGTATTACGGCGTCCGGGGGTTTCGAGGCTGCCTGAAGGTTTGAAGAATCATAGGTTCGGCAATTGCCAGTTTATCGGCGCAAATCCAGCTGATTGCAGGGCAGCATTGGTCTTGGAGAAATGCGCACAGCCGAAAAATCCACGCGAAGCCGAGAGTGGCGATGGATGAGGCGCCTTAAGTACAGTATGGCGGGTGGTATCGATCCATTCCGCTTTACGCTGCGCGTAACTACCCCATAATAGAAACACCACCCGTTCCTGCCGGCTGTTGACGGCTTTTAGCACAGCATCGGTAAAGTTCTCCCAGCCTTTTCCCTGGTGCGAATTCGCCTGGTGGGCGCGCACCGTAAGGACTGCATTCAGCAGCAGCACACCCTGTTCCGCCCAGGGGATCAGGCAGCCGTGGTTGGGTACGCGGAATTGAACGTCGTCATGTAGTTCTTTGTAGATATTTTGCAAAGATGGCGGCACCGGCACGCCCGGCTGGACGGAAAACGCCAGTCCATGCGCCTGATTGTCGTCGTGGTACGGGTCCTGCCCGATGATCACCACGCGCACCCGGTCAAACGGGGTGTAGCGCAGCGCGTTGAACACATCCGGTCCCGGTGGGAATACTTTGAATTTGCGGCGTTCATCTGCCACAAACCGGTACAACTGCTCATAATAAGGTTTATTGGTTTCTGCGACCAGAGCGGGAAGCCAGCTTTCCGGAATAGGCATACGGAGCTCCAAGAAAAGGATTGATTAATTCTAAACGGGTTTTTACCGCAAGGTAATTATCCACCCGGCTGAAAATAACTATCACAGGTTATGGCTATAATTATCCACACATTTTTCCAACGGGGATAGAACATGGAGTTATTTTGACCGATTTTTCAACCTTCATCGATAACGCGGTCTCATTTCTTTAGAACAGTGTCAATCACTGCAGGCAGCATGAATGTTATTTGTGATTGACGGCACAACATTGTTGAGCCGTAACGCCGACTTATTTAATTGCTGAAGAAATTCGGTGAAATTCATTTACACAATATAAATTATTTCTATAGACGGGTATCCTACCATTGGGTCATCAAACCAAATATTGGAGATACCCATGAATAACAACAAAAGAAATATCGTCTGGATGATCTGCAGTGCCATCCTTATCCTGACCATGCTTACCGGTTTCAGTACTACTGTTGATGCAGCGGCAACCGGCGCGGCGACTGCCACTCCGACTGTCGCCAACCGTGGCCCGCTTGGAAATCCACCATCAGGAAACCCACCGTCCGGCAATCCGCCGACTGGTGCTCCACCTGCCGGTGGACCTGGTGGCGGACCTGGCGGCGGGCCGGGCGGAGCACCAGCCGTGATGGATACCGGTTCCGGGGCGTATGTACTCAAAGATGGCGAAACCCTGACGGGCGGCACATATTCCTCAACCAATGCTGACGAAAACGCCATCCGGGCGGAAGGGGCGTCCACTGCCTCTCTCACCAATGTGACGGTTGAAAAATCTTCCGGGGCCGCGTCCAGCAATGAAGCCAGCAGCTTTTACGGGCTTAACTCCGCCATCCTGGCGCTGGATACGGCCACACTGAACATCACCGGTGGGACGGTTACAGCCACAGCGGAAGGCGCGAACGGTGTGTTCGCCTATGACGGCGCTACGATCAACATCAAAGATACCGTGATCAACGTCACTGGCGGGAATGCCGGCGGCATTGAAGTGGCCGGCGGCGGCACCATGAATGCCAGCAACCTGACAGTGAATGCCAAAGACAAAGCGGCTATCCGCAGCGACCGTGGGGGTGGCAAGATGATCGTGGACGGCGGCACCTACACCACCGCTGGTTCGTCCGGCGCGCCGGCGATATACAGCACTGCCGATATCACTGTTAGCAATGCTACGCTCACAGCCAATGATTCAGAAGCGGTAGTGGTGGAAGGTTTCAATTCGGTGACGATCAACAATTCCACCGTGACCGGAAGCATGACCGGCATGACCGGGAATTCCGGCAGCGAAAATATCCATAATGTGATGCTCTATCAGAGCATGTCGGGTGATGCCACGGTCGGCACCAGCAGTTTCACCATGACGGGCGGCTCGCTCACCGCCAAAAAAGGTGACATGTTCTACGTGACAAACACCACCAGCGTGATCTCACTCAATAATGTGACACTCAACCCGGTGGACGGCGAATATATACTGCTTGTCTCCGGCAATGATGGTAGCCGAGGCTGGGGCACCGCAGGCGCGAACGGCGGCAACGCCACATTGAACCTCTCAAATCAGACCCTCTCCGGCGATGTTCACGTGGATGCCATTTCAACCCTGGCGATGAACATCACTGAGGCGTCCACCTTCACCGGATCCATCAACAAGGACGGAACCAATGCGTCATCACTTTCAGTCAAACTGGATGGAACTTCCACATGGTCGTTGACTGCAGACAGCTATATCACCGCGTTTGACGGCAGCCTGGATAACGTGAAGACTAATGGTTTCAAACTGTATGTGAATGGCAGTGTTGTGAAATAGGAACGAATCTCAAACGACCCCGGAAGAATTTTTCCGGGGTCGTTCCTGTTTAATGAATGAATTTATCGAATCCCGTTTTATTGTCTGGCATCGCCGTGTCTTCCAGCTTCAAAATTGACCTGTCCGGATTTTGTTTTCTCTCCTGCACATCATAAATCTCCCCCGACACTATAATAAACACATTGCTTTTTAAAACAGGGAATTATGGATCGAAAACACGCGGAACTCATGCTGCAATTGGCCCGGTCGCTGGATATTGCCGTCAACCCATCTGCGGAGGCGGTATATGACCCGCGCGATGACCGGGTGTTCGTGTGGGCCACGCCCGATGACCACCCCCGAACCGCGCTGTGGGAAGGCATGGTTCCCGGCATGCGGCCCGGGCGTTTGACGAAACCCTGCGGTTTTGCCGGCTACTTTCAGTTTGACTTCGCGGGCATTGATGAGGTGTACCGCGTGATCATCCACCCTGTTTTCCGCGGTTCGGTGGAGGATGTTGACTGGATACACTCCAAGCTGACCTCCCTCGCGGCTGCCGCTGAAGTGGCGGTGGACGTGCCCGTTGTCAACTTTAGTGTGGTGGAAGCCGAAAATGCTTTGGAGGACGAAATCCGGCGCGGAACTGAGCGTGACAGGAAATCGCTGCTGGAAACCCACTCCCGCAAATGGAGGATCCCGACCGAGGAAAAAACGTATTACGGCTTTTATGTTGACGGTGAAGCCGAGATACAGGTGTTAAGCAACCGTGACCCTGACGCGTGGTATCTACTGTCACCCGCCCAGATCATGTCTGATGAGTTTGGCTGGGGTGATAACGGCCGGGCTTCGCAGGAGACAGCATTGTGCGTATTACTGGACTACTTTGATGAAACTCTGCCGGTTGAAAAGCTGGATACCTCCATGCGGTTCGCCCTGCCGTCAAAGGCGTTTGTCAACCATACCCTGTTCCGGAAAGGTATGATCGAGACATTAGAACCGGGAAAAGCCTGGGTCATTACAGGCCGGCAGATCAAGGAATGGCTGGAGGAAAACGCGGTGGTCTGTGCGTCATGTGCCGGTAGCGGCACCCAGCCGGATGGACTGTATTGCGCGGTATGCGGCGGATCGGGGTACCGGTCTGATTTTTTCCATGTTTCCTGATGTTGTGAGCCGGCATAAGTTCAAACGTGGTTAGAATCGGGTTGCTTTGAAAATGCAAATGACCACTGATGAAGTCATCCAATTTTTTGAGGAACTACGCCGCAGGCCGCTGCCCCGCTGGCATATCGCGGTGTGGACGTATTTCATACTGGGCGGACCGTTGCTGCTGGGGGTGATTTGCCGGTCATCTTTTGTATACGAGCCAGCCACTGCCTGGGCGGGTACAGCACCAACTGTGTTGTTCTGCGGACTGAACCTCTACCTGGGGATCATGTATCTGGAAAACCTGTACGCCACCCGTTTCGTGCCGGGGCGCATGGCCCGCGAACTGCGTGATGGTAAAAATACCATCGCCTGGCTGTACATCGAAACCATCACCACCTACTACAAGCCTGCCCCTCAGCCGTACCTGTATTTCCACTTCACGAACCGGGTCTCCGGCCGCGTAAACGCCCCCCTGGAGACGGTCACCCGTGTGATGAACTATTTTGACGCGCATTACCCGGATATCAGCCTCGGGTATGACCGTAAACTGGCGCGGCGCTTCATCTTTCGGCCGGGATCATTGAAGACCGTGCCTGTTCGTCACCGGTTGGAGAAAAAGACGGTGCACACCATCATCAGCGCAGATAATTAACATCTTTAACGCAATGTACCGAATAAAACCTCCTTTCAGATCGTTAATGAATATATAGCGATCAACACAGGGAGAAAACCATGACATCCACAAGTTTGACTATTTCGGCTGACAGCCGTATGCCTGATTCCCGCTGGAAGGATATGTACCGGGTGGGGACAGTATCGAGCATTGCCATGCTGGCAACCGTCGCCTTTGCCATCGCCGCTTTTTTCATCTGGCCGTACAAGCTGGACGGCGCCCCGGTGAGCGAGATCTTCACCCTGTTGCGCAATGACCGCCTCGCCGGGCTGATGAGCCTGGAACTGCAAATGCTGCTCGTGCAGCCCGTTATGGTGTTGACGTCATTCGCGCTGTACGCGGCGCTCAAACAGGTGAATGAATCGTTCGCGCTGCTCGCCCTTGCCCTGGGTATTATGGGTAATCTGTTGATGTTCAATGCCCGGCCGGTAAATGAACTGATGTATCTTTCAGACCGGTATATCAGTACGGCCAGCGAGATTTTGAAAAACCAGTATCTTACAGCCGGTGAATCATACCTGGCTTTGTATGAGGGCACAGCCTTCACCGTGGCGACGGTTTTCATTTCAGTGGCGGGGCTGGTCAACGCGCTGCTGATGATCAAGAGCCGGTACTTCAGCAAAGCGGCCGGTTTTCTCGGCGCGGTATCTTCACTGCTGGGGATCAGTATCTTCATCCCCGCGGTTGGCCCGGTGCTGTCATTCGTTGGGACAGTGGGCGCGGTGGTCTGGAACGCGCTGCTGGCGCGGGCGTTCTTCCGCTTCGGGTGGCGGTAGAGGCAGGGCGTTATGCCGGAATCCATCCGGCCGTTGACATTATTTCAGAGGGAATGGTCCATTTCTTCCTTAATAAAAGACACGCCTCCGGATCCTGCTTACCGGAGGCGGTCTGATACCCGCTGAGCGTGACTCAGGCGGGGCGGGAGTCACCGGCTACCGCCCAGATGTAGGCGAACAGGAAGAACATGCTGATTGACAGAAGCACATAAAAATACGCGAGCGCGCAGAAAAACCCGAGCACAAAGGTCTGGTCATAGAAGACCGATACACCTGACAGGCATTGTGACGCCAGAAGCGCCATCAGTGTGTAGAAGATCCATTTTTTGCCCGTTTTCATGAATTGCCAGATCAGGAACATGATCAGAGCGTAGATCATCACCCCGAGTGGGGCATTGGGTATGCCCATAGAAAAGGCGTACGGCGGGGGCGGGCCGGGAATGAAGTGGTGGAAGGAAATGTAGATGCCGTCCATAAGGGCAAGCAGCCCCAGGGCAAACAACCAGCGCCAGTATTTCAGTGTATTCATCGTTTCTCCTTTTGACCGCAGATTGGTGTATGCCGGGTAGTATAATGAAACGGTATTCCCGTGTCTAACAGTATTTTTCGATATCCATAATCGGAATTAGCGATTGGAGAACGCATGGAACTGCGCTATCTGAAAACCTTCCATACCATTGCCACCCTGGGCAGCTTTTACCGCGCCGCGGAAGTGCTGGGCTATGCCCAGTCCACGGTTTCAGACCAGATCAAGACGCTGGAAACCGACCTGCAGGTGACTCTGTTCAAGCGCGCCGGCAACCAGCTCAGCCTCACGCCCGCCGGGGAGCGCCTTTTCCAGTACGCCCCACGGGTGCTTAACATGGAGACGGAAATCCGGCAGGAGGTGGGTGAGGTATCCGCGCTGAGCGGCACCATCTCCATGCGCGTGCCTGAGACGGTCAGCCTTTTGCTGCTCCCCCTGGTGCAGGAATTCCACAAACAGTTCCCGAGGGTGAATTTCGCCTTCAACGCCTGTACCTTTTTCGGCATTGAAGAAGAGCTGCATACCGGGACGATCGACCTGGCTTTCCTGCTGGCGGACGAATACAAAAGCCCGGGTGTTAACGTGGAAGCGCTGATGGATATCCCGTTGACGGCCGTAGCGGCGGCCGGTCACCGCCTGGCGGCGATGCCCTTCATTGAACTGGCGGAATTGCGCGCCGAACCCTTCCTCATCCCCACCAGCGATTGCAATTACATCCAGATGCTCGAAAAGATCCTGACGGCGGAAAAGATGGAGCTGCCTCAGATCTGGCGGATGAACACGCTTTCGGCCATCAAGCAGATACTGGCTTCGGGCACCGGCGTTTCAGTGCTGCCTCGCATGGCGGTACAGCCGGAGCTGGATGCCGGTGTGCTGGTTGCCCTGAACTGGCGTCCGCTGCAGGCGAAGCTGTTGATGATCCGGCAGAAGAATGCCTGGCAGCCGCCGGTGCTGGAGGCGTTTATGGCGGAGGTGCGGAAACTGGGTGCGGCGGCCGTCACACCGGTTTGAGGCATGTTTATACAAGGGCGTGTTCCGTTGCCTGCATAGGAAATCAGGTGCATAATGAGGTATTCGTATCCGTAAAGTTGCACTCAGAGATCCGGCCTGAAGCCGGAAAAAGGAGCAAGTGATGGGCGACAAAGGCGGCAAGAAGGATAAGAACAAGGCGGAAAAGCAGCATCAGGCTCAGGTGGAAAAGAAGAAACAGCAGCACGATTCAAAGCTGCCCGGCAAGAAAACAGCCTGACCCGGTTTTCTCAATCCATCTGAGATGAAGAGAATATTGTCAACACCAGCCGGTTGATCGGATGGTATTTGTTTGCCTGGTGGGGGCGAGAGGAAATAATGTAAAAAAGGTGTTTTTCCTCCTAAAGGATATGAAAGCACAAAAAAGTCAAGTCATTCACAGTATATAGATAAAAGGAGGAAATATGACTTGGATAATTGGCCGTGCTACTCCCTTCGGAAACTCTATTGGAATATCTGATATTCAAATTACTCTTAATGATGGCACTACAATAGATTGCCTACAAAAAATATACAAAATCGGAAATCAAATGGCGTTAGGTTTTGCCGGTTCAGTCGCAATAGGTTTAGAAAATGTTTACCAAATAACCACTGCTTTAAATATCAAATCCCCAAAACAGATGTGGGACCCACGAAAAATCGCTGAAACGCTACCTTACGGGGCGAAAAAACTTTTTAATTCATTCTCACAAGAAGAGCAAGACCTAGGTTGTCAATTATTACTTCTTGGAGTTCACCCAAATGAAAATGATGGACCTTCCCCCTGGGCAAAATGTTATGTGTATAAATTTTCTTCTCCAGATTTTGAGCCGATACGTTCTAATGGCGTAGAAATTGTTTCGATAGGTTCAGGTTCAGGTATTAAAAAATATGTAGATGCTTTAGATAGATTGAGCCACGATTTTGATATGTTTAAGTTGGAAACAGGTACTCCTGGGGGCTCGGGATTAGGGTTGATGACCTCAATCAGCTCAGTTTTGAATGGAAATCCACAACCTGGAATTAGCCAACATGTTCATATATGCATTGTTGGACGTGATGGCGTAAGATTGGGAACTAATATTGTAAAAGATCCAGATAATCCAGAAAAAAATAAACCTATGCCAAATTTGGCAACAAATATGGATGAATTACAGAAGATGATATCTGATTTTTGTAATCAATCCATAGCAGGAGCAAAGGCCTAACTGATGTATGGCAATTCAATAATCAAGAAAGGTGGAATCAATAGCGATCCCACCTTGACATTATTCGCCCCGGCTCACTTCCATTAATATCGTATCCGGTTTTCCTCTCCGGTCATCCGGATACATACCCGCCTTCATATTCCGGTGAAAACTGGATCCTACTTTTTTTGATTCTGCTGATCAACGTCATCCGGCTTTCAGCCCTGGGGCTGGTCGCCGGGGATGTATACGGGAAACTGGATAAAAGCACGTCCGGGTAACCATCTATCCATCCTTCCACGCCGCATTCCCTCCGCCCGCTTCGCCATAATTAACTCATTGACGGTGAACGTCTGCGAAAATTGATCATCGCGGGATTTATCACCTTTGACGGTGTAATCCAGGCACAGGATGTGGTATTTGCGCGCCTGTCAATTTAAATCCCTCTACTCTCCAATGCGCTAGAATAAAGGCGTAAGCCCCGTATTCAACAGGAGTAACCGCATGAAACGCATCCTTCCGGTTGTTGTTTTTCTGGCGTTATCCGTATCCTCCTTTACGCTATTCGCCCCGCTGCGGCCACCCATCACTCCCGAGAACGCGGCTTCGTTGCAGGTACAGGCCGAGATCCCCTGGCATTCCTTGCGAAAGGCGGTTTTCGCGCCAGATGGCGCCTCCTTCGCCACCGGTTCGGGCAACGATGCCGACTTTGACATCAGCCTGTGGAACACCCGCGGGGGCGCGTACCTGCGTTCGCTCAAAGGCCTCACCGGCATCGTATGGGATCTGGCTTTTTCACCAGACGGCGCCATGCTCGCATCGGCAGCGGATGACAAAAAACAGCAGACGCTGCGCGTATGGAATCCGGTTGACGGCTCACAACTGGCTACCCCCGCTTCGCTGCCCACGTCCAGCAGCCTGGCATTTTCACCCGATGGCTCCCGCCTGGCGGTGGGCGGGCTGTCCGGCTGGCCCAACGGCGCCATCTGGATCTACAATACGCAGACCTGGGCGGTTGAACAGCAATGGAAAGCCGCCAACCAGAATGTCACCGCGCTGGTGTTTACCCCCGATGGCAGCCGGCTGATCAGCGGAGGAACAGACGGATTGATCCGCGTGTGGTCGGTATTGGACGGACGGGAGATCAATGTGTTTACGGCGGGCAAACAGGCTAACCGGCTGGCATTATCGGCTGATGGACGCCTGCTGGCTTCGTCATTTTGCTCGGCGAATGACGTCGGCGGCTGCACACAGGGCGGCGTGGCCATCTGGCGTACGTCCGACTGGGTGAAGCTCACAGTATTTCCGGACATCGCTGAGTGCATGGCGTTCTCGCCCAATTCACGCCTGCTGATCACCGGCTCCGGCGCGAACGACCGCCAGATGCGCTTCCGCCGGGTGGATGATTGGGAACTGGTGCATGCCATCCCGGGCGATACCCGCTCCGCGGCGCTTTCACCGGATGGGCGCGTACTGGTCTCGCTGGAGTGGAACCGGATCCTGATGTGGGCTATCCCGTAAACATGACGGGTTATTAACCCGCAACATACCCCTTTCCGGCGGATTTTTTAATGTATATTAAGAGGCAGGGGAATTCCCGTCTACTATGAGGTATGCCATGTCTCCCGAGATTGACCTGTCCGTCAGCCTGTTGAATCACACCTTTCGCAACCCGGTCATCCCGGCGGCCGGCCCCAACGTTGGCTCCGGAGAGATGATCCGAAGGTCGGCTGAAGGCGGTGCGGGAGGACTGCTGGCCAAGACCATTTCGTCCGTGGCCGCGCCGGTTCCGCGCCCCAACATGGTGCGCGTGGGCAAAGACAGCCTGCTCAATACCGAACTGTGGAGCGAATACGCGCCCGAGCGCTGGTTTGAGAGCGAATACGGCATCGCGCAGGCGGCCGCGCGGGAGTACGGCCTGCCGCTGATCGCCAGCATTGGCTATACCGCGGAAGACCTGTCAACGCTAGGGCCGCGGCTGCAGAAGATCGGCATCGACATGATTGAATATTCCATCCACTACCTGGATACCACCCGCCTGCTGGAAACCGCCCGTGCCCTGCGCGATGCCGTGACCATCCCGGTCATCGCCAAGCTCAGCTCGCATGCCGGCGACCTGGGTGAGATCGCGAAGGTGCTTGACCCGTATGTGGACGGCTTCACTTGCATCAACAGTTTCGGCCCCACCCTGACGATCGATATCAACAAAGTCACCCCGCCGATGGGCTCAAAATACGGCTACGGCTGGCTTTCGGGCGCGGCCATCAAACCAATGGCGGTGCGTTCGGTGTTCGAGGTGGCACGCGTGACGGACAAGCCGGTCATCGGCGTGGGCGGCGTCACCTGCGGGGAAGATGTGATCGAATTCTTTATGGCCGGGGCGTCACTGGTGGAAGTATGCACCGCGGCCATCCTAAAAGGGCCGGGTGTCTACGGCAGGATCGCCCAAGAGACCGGGCAGTGGCTGTCAACGCATGGGTACAGCCGGCTGGAAGACGTCAGGGGGTTGTATCTGAACAAATTCCGCGAGGGGCAGCCCGTGGTGACGGAAGTGGAACTGACCGCGCGGGTGGATGAGAGCCGCTGTAATGCCTGCAGTGTCTGCGGAAAGGTCTGCCAGTTTGATGCGTTGAGCGCGCCTCTCAAACAGATCGCCCGGGTGGATGTGTCAAAGTGTTCCGCGTGCGGTCTGTGTGTTTCCGTTTGCCCGTTTGACGCGTTGGAGTTAGTCAGGCGGTAATGTTATAAATCTAAACCAATGTTTTTTTTGTAGGGTGCGCTCGCATTTGAGCGCACCATCTCTGTCAATTATTGACATATCCATAAAAGGCTCTCCTTTCCCGGCTATTGATGCACCCACTCCTGATAGAACTGGATCAAACCTGACAAAATGTATCAGGAATACGGTATAGTTAACCCCGGCGGTCAACCCGCCGGAATTCTTTGTCTTGTGAGCCAATCGTATGAAACTTTCTGAGATCTTTTCTGAAAATAAAGTGCACTTCAGCTTTGAGTTCTTTCCGCCCAAAACCGAAGAAGCCTCCCGCGCCCTGCTGGAGACCATCAGCAAACTGTCGCCCATCCAGCCGAGTTTCGTCAGCGTGACGTATGGCGCGGGCGGTTCTACCAACCAGTTGACCCAGGACCTGGTGATCCGCCTGAAAAAAGAGACCCCGATGAACGTGGTGGCGCACCTTACCGCCGTTGGCGTAAACCGTAATGATATCCGCGCGCAGTTGGAGCGTTACGCAGAAGCCGGCATCACCAATGTGCTGGCTCTGCGCGGCGACCCGCCAAAAAACAATCCGAGCTTTACCCCGGCAGCCGATGGGTTTGCGCATGCCGCGGATATGGTGGCGTACATCAAAAAGAACTTCCCGCAATTCGGCATCAGCGTGGCCGGCTTTCCTGAAGGTCACCCCGAAACGCCCAATCGTCTGCTGGAGATGGATTACCTGAAAGCCAAGGTGGATGCCGGCGCGGACTGCATTTGCACCCAACTTTTCTTTGATAACCGCGACTTCTACGATTTCTGCGAACGCTGCGAGATCGCAGGCATCAAAGTGCCGATCATCGCAGGCATCATGCCGGTCACGTCATTGAGCGGGCTGCGGCGCATGGCCGACCTGGCGCAGGGCGCGCGAATCCCGGCTAAACTGCTGCGTGCTGTCCTTCGCGCCCAGAGTGACGAAGCCGTGGAGAAGGTGGGCGTCCACTGGTCAACCCAGCAGGTGTTTGACCTGTACGACCACAATGTATGCGGCATTCATTTCTATACCCTTAACCACTCCAAGGCCACATTGAAGATCTATGAAACCCTGGGTATGAGCCTGGGTGAAACCTGGCACGTGCCCAATGGAAACAGGGGATGAAAAATGACAAAAGATAAGGAATCCAGGAACGATCCGGGTAGCGGGTTGACACTGCCTCCGGATGAAAATTCTGACTTTAACCTTAACCGAGAGCAATCTATAAAATGTGCGCAACAGATTTTCCGCACGTATGTAAAGAAAGATACACCTTTGGTGGACAAATTCATCAAGTACCGCCGGGAAGAAGCTGCGAAAGAGTAACGTGGAACCGGACAATCAGACTCATTGTTATTGCCGGATGAGTAAACTAAGAATTATGTTCAAACCCCGCGTTCTTAAAATCCTGGCATTCATTATTGCCATCTATTTCCTGCTGCTTAGCCCCGGCCTGGTCTGGCCGGATTATCTTGATACCCCGGTTGGACTGCTCGCGGCAATCCCCTTCCTGTCGGTCTACCTGTTCCACGGTATCGGAATCCCCTTTTTACTGGAACACAACGGCGCCTGCGGGTGGGGGTGGTGCGCGCCTACTGTCTTTGGTTGGATATTCATCAGTGTGTTCTGGCTGCTAATGGCATGGCTGTTTTCAATGTTTATCGCCGGAATAACTAAACGCGATCAATAGTGATATCGCGCCTGCAGAAAGTCGATCTGCCCATCTCGCACCAGATAGACGATACGGTGCTCCTGCGTCAGCCGGCGTGACCAGGTTCCGGGGTGCAAGTATTTCAATGGTTCCGGTTTACCGGTTCCGGTGAAGGGATCTCTCAGAATAGCTTCGATCAGGTCAAACGCACGCAAGGCCAGTTTACGGTCAGTTTCCACCCAAAAACGCAAGTCTTCAATGAACTCGGGTTGGAAGACCGCCGTCCAATTCTTTTTAATCAATGCCGGTCTCCCGGCGCAGATCCTCCACCGATAATGGCGGGGTTTCGTTTTTTAATGCCCGCCCCAACGCGGTCAACAAACGCTCTGCGTTAGCCGGGGAACGCAACAGGTAGGCCGTCTCTGTAAGGCTGGCCAGTTCCGAGGCAGCGATCATCGCCACCTCTTCTTCTCCCCGCCGCTGGATCATTACTACCTCGCGGTCATGCGTCACCTGATCGAGCAATTTCGCCAACCCGGCGCGAGCCTGGGTATAGGTTGTTTGAATTGTCATATTGAACTCCGTTCTGTACAGATATACTGTACAGTAAATTTGCATCTCTGTCAAATACTCTGTTACACTTCCCGTCATGCCTCTGACCACATCCCACCCCGCCGCCGTTATTGCACTCAAACGGTTGAACCTTGACCTGTCTGCTATGGTCATCGGCAGCATGACGCCGGATTTCGTTTATTTCATCCCCGGCTGCCTGCCGCTAAGTGATTATTCACACACCATCTCCGGTATCCTGATCCTGGGTATCCCCCTCGGGCTGGCTGTTCTGGCAATATTCCAGTACCTGATCAAATACCCGGCTCTCACGCTGATCCCATCGGGGCATCAAGAGAGGATATATCGCGTGACTGGCCTGTACACCTTCTTCCCCGCGAAACGGTTTTTGATGATCGCCGCGTCCATCCTGATTGGCGAGCTGACCCATGTGTTCTGGGATTCATTCACCCATCTGGATGGCTTTGTGGTGATGCGGGTTGCCGCACTACGAGCTCACCTGACGTTCCCGGTCCTTACCGGAGTCCCTGTTTATCTGGTGCTGCAACATGGAAGTACTGTGGTGGGTATGCTGCTTTTGATCTGGTGGTACATCGGATGGTACAGACGAACCGTGCCTACCCGCGTACCGCCGGAGTTGATGGTCGCATCACGGCAAAAAACGATGATCCTGTCCGTCATGGCCGTATTGGCCGCCATGATTTCGATCATCTCCGCGTTTACCCGCACCAATATCTTTCAATCCACACTTCAACGGCTGGATTTCTTCCGAGTCGGGTACATTGTGCTGGTAGCGTCATTTGTGGTCGAATTGGTACTGTATGGCATCGCGCGCCAATGGCGGGCGCGCCGGGCAGTTGATACAAATTCCGGGTAACCCACCCGGGCCGGTTCGTATATAATCGGGTTTTAATTATCCTTTAATCCGGATTGGAAACAGGACCAAATATGACCCAGAACCCGCCTCCCACCATCATTTTCCAATCGGCTAAACTGGGTGACCTGCCCCACATCGTCAAAGAACTGGATTGGGCAGAACGCCTGCTGAATGATGGGGTTGAACCCGGCCGGGTGTTCGGGGTGAGCGGGGGCAACCTGGTTGCGCTGGCATTCGGGATGGCGCTGGCTGCCCGCAGGTCACCGGATGTGTGGGGAAAAGCCGGCACTGCCATCGCGGATTTTCGTGCCTTCTTGAGCAGGGCGCACAGTTGGGATATACGTTCATTAAAACTTAATCCTGCGTACGGGTTCTATACGCTGAAACCCCTGCGCCGGTGGGTATCAAAATATCTTATTTCCCGCACCGGGCGCGCTGACTGGTCTGTATCAGCCCTTGGACTTCCGCTCTACCTGTGCTCGCTTGACAACGGAGCTGTCTTCCGCATGTACGGCCCGCCCGATGACAGCCTGCAATGCGACCACGGATTCGTCCACATCGATCCGCCGCAGGACGCGCCCCTCCTGGACGCGCTGATCGCCGGGTTGAGCACGCTGCTTTCCACCGATACGAATCCGGTCAACGGTCAGTGGCGCTTTGACTGCCGCCCGGCCATCGTGGATGCCGGCGCGATTGTTTTTGATATGCAAGCCTCGGAGCCCCGGCCAATATTACGCTCACACCCTTACACGCGAATCCGCCCGTGGCAGCTTAACTGGTTCACCTCATCATTTGTGATGCACTCTCAGCATGAACGCAACCATGTTTTACTCACCGGCCATTACCTTGATCTGGCGGAACGTCAGAAGATATTAAAAGAAAAAATCCCGGCCTCCGCACCGGCTGTTTCGCATACCCCGGTACTCGGTCACGTTGACCTGCCCTACATCGGCAGCACGGAAGCCGCCACCAATATGCGCCAGTCCGTGGAAAACCGCGTGCAGCTTACGGCTCGCTTCAAGGAATTGCTCAATGGTCAGTTGGATGACTTCCCCTTTGACCGCCCGGCGAATGTTATTTACGGCGCGGGAGGGTTTTCCGGTATCCTCGCCGGTATGGTCACCACCACAGCGGTAGACGCCGGTTTTGCCCGCGGTGGTGGAGAGATCCGCTATGTATATGGCATTTCTGCCGGTGTGCTGAACGGCTTCTTCCACTCGGTGCAGTTGGCCGCCGCGCGTCACCCGGATATCTATAAACCGGCCGCATTGCGCGCGCTGGACGACCTTGAAAATTTGATGGAACACCTTGAACGCAAAAAGTTCATCTCTTACAACAAAAATCCGTTGAAACTCTGGAAGGGATTCGGTAACCTTGGGCCGCTTGAGGTGTTTTTACAGGATAGACTGGCCGCGTATACCGGGTCAATGCACCCGGAAGCGATCACCTTTGATGATATTGCCCTTCCGCTGACCGTTTCTGCCTCGCGCAGAGATGGCTACCCGGAGTACATGGGCATGACCAATCCCCGCCGCGCCTTCACATGGAATGGCCGCGTGTGGGAGGTCAAATCCGCGCCGGTGATAAAGGCTGTGCTGGCTGGATGGAGCATGAACACATACATCATCCCCACAAAATTAAATGGACAGGAATATGTGGATGGCGGCGGCACCTTCTATGACCAGGCTCTGATGGTGGCCTGCCTTGATCCTGAGTTGACCAATCTGCTGAACATCCACCTCGACGAACCTGATGGGCACAGTTACAATCTGCCCGAGCACTACGACTTAAAGACAGCTCTGTTTGATACCCACAATCTAAGCTTCCCTGAAGAACGCCGCCGAATGCGCAAAACCTCTGATCTGTTGTACAGGCATTTTGCCCTTCGTGAGCGGGCCAAAGCGGCCGGCCTGGATGTGCCGCCTGATTTCCGTCAAAATTGGACATTGGAATATTCAAAATCCATAGAATTGTAAGGATGCCATGACCACTTCCAACCGACTTTCCCAAAAGACAAAAATCGCCTATGGCGCCGGAGACCTCGGCGCGGCCATCGCCACGGCCATCAACGGTTTCTTCCTGCTCAATTTTCTCATCAATGTTGCCGGGTTGCGGCCAGGCATCGCGGGAAACGTGTTTCTTGTAGCCAAGATCTGGGACGCGGTCAATGACCCGATCATCGGTTGGTTGACAGACCGCACGGTCAGTAAATTTGGTCGCCGCCGGCCGTGGCTGCTGATCGCCGCTATTCCTTTTGGACTGGCGTTCTTTATGCAGTGGGTTGTGCCACCTTTGAGTGAAACCGGTCTGTTCTGGTACTATCTTGTTGTTGCCATCCTGTTGGATACCGCTTACACTGCCGTCAACGTGCCTTATGTATCTCTCACGGCTGAACTGACCCAGGACTATGACGAACGTACCCGGCTATCCTCCGTCCGCATGGGTTTCTCTATTCTCGGTGGAGTGCTGGCGGCTTTCTTCCATGGCATTATTGTCAGCCAGTTCCCGCAGAACCCGAAACTGGGTTATATGATAAGCGCGGCCGTCTGGGCTATATTCATAGCCGGACCGTGCTTCATAACCTTCTTTGGCACCAAAGAGCCTGATTTTGCTATCAACGCGAAACCGGTTGACGGCGGTCCTGGTTTCTTCGAGGGATTGAAGATTGCTTTAAGCAATAAGCCTTTCATCCTGGTGACCACCATCTATATGCTTTCATGGCTGGCCATTCAGTTCGCGCAGAACAACCTGCAACTCTATACAAAAGACTGGATCAAGATGGATATGGGTTTGTTCAGCTTTTTGCTGCTGGCCATCCAATTCTCTTCGTTTATATGGGTACTTATCTGGGCAAAGATCAGCGAGAAGATCGGCAAGAATAATGTGTATTACCTGGGCACAGGTTTCTTTGTCGTTGCGCTGATGGGACTGTTCTTCCTGCAGCCCGGCCAGGTGGTGTTAACCTTTATTCTGGCGGTTGTCGCGGGTATCGGTATTTCTGTGGGCTACCTTGTCCCCTGGAGTATGGTGCCTGATGTGGTGGAATTGGACGAGCTTGAAACCGGGCAGCGCCGCGAAGGGATTTTCTATGGATTCTTTGTGTTCTTGCAGAAGATGGGGCTGGCTTTAGGATTGTTTATCTCCGGCTGGGCTTTGGAACTTTCGGGCTATATCAATGCCACACCGGGAATGCCGGATCCGGCACAACCGGCTTCTGCGCTGTTTGCCATCCGTATGCTCATCGGCCCGGCGAGCGCCGTCATTTTACTGTTGAGCTTCCTCGCGGTGCGCGCGTATCCCATTACCCGTGAAAAACACGCCGAGATCCGCGCCGAATTGGACAAGCGCAAAGTATCCATAGAAGCGTCGGTGGAGCCGGTATGATCAGCGTTTGATTACCGATGACAAATTACCGGCTACTGACTGATCTGGAGAAAAAACAGACTCATCTTGCCTTATGATGCCCTTTTCTTCAAGTTGAAAGGCTGAAGAATGACTATTCTTTTATTTTTTATACTGTTGATTGCCGTTTTCTTCATTATTTACTTTGGCTGGCTGCGAAGATGGCAGCTTCGGTGGGGGGCAACCGACGAAGAAATTTCCCGGCCCATGCCCGGTGACGACATTGTTGCGGCGCCAACTTTTAATGCCACCCGCGCGGTCACCGTCAATGCGCCCCCGCGGGATATCTTCCCATGGATCGTACAGATGGGCGTTACCCGGGCTGGCTGGTACAGCTATGACCTGCTGGATAATCTCGGCCGCCCCAGTGCACGGACTATTCTGCCGGAATGTCAGCCAATTAAAATTGGCGATCTGATTCCTATGAGCCCGGACGGGAAGCACGGGGTTCATGTGAAGGATTTTAAGCCTGATGAATGGATCCTGTGGTGGAATAAAAACAGGAAGACATCCTGGGTCTGGGGGTTTTATCCGGTGACCGAAACACAGACCCGCCTGGTGACCAGAGTTCGGGTGAAGTACAACCCTCTTTCTTTAGATTTTATTTTTGATTTGTTGATTGAATTTTGTGACATTATCATGATGCGTAAATGTATGCTGGGGATCAAAGAACGTGCAGAAATGTTGGCGTTTGCCAGAAAGTGACAGAATATTAGCCAACGACAAAATTACATGCTCATTACAACTAAATTGTCACCTTTTTCGTATTATCTTTTGATGTATTGTGTTTATGTGCGGAAAAATGGAAACTGTGAAAGCACGTAAAAGTTTGATATTGTTTTTGATCCTGGTAATACTGGGTTCAACCCCGTTAATCTGGTTGGTAATCCAATCAAATCTTCCTGCCGAAGATCCACGCCAGTTGCCTTATTTGGTCAGCTTAATGTGGGTGCCTGCCATAGCATCCATCATCACCCGGTTGGTTTATAAAGAGGGTTTTTCAGATATTTCCTTTAAACTGGGTGGGAAAAAAGGGTGGCTTGCCATAGGTATCGCCCTGGTTTTTCCGGTTCTCGTTGGTGTCATTGCTTACGGTGGGGCATGGGCAGCCAAACTGGCCGAGTTTGTGGTTCCTGAGACAGGAATGTTTGCCGGATTAAATCCGCCGCTTCTACGATTTTCTTTGACCATCCTGATGGCCGTCACGTTATACGCTATCGTGGGGTTAATCAGCGCGGCTGGTGAAGAAATTGGCTGGCGTGGGTTTATGGTACCCCGGTTGGTGCAATCCGGTGTCAAATACCCGCTAATCATCAGCGGCCTTATCTGGGGAGCCTGGCATATTCCCGGGGTGCTGAGCGGAATTTACTCATCCAGCCCCAATCGTGTTCTTTCGTCACTTTTCTTCATGCTGTTTGCCGTTGGTCTGTCAATCCTCTGGGGACGGTTGCGGTTGAAAACAGGCAGTGTTTGGCCTGCCATGTTGGGGCATGCCGCCTGGAATCAGGCGATACCCGTGTTTACCCGGTATTTTCCTGAAGAGGTCCCGGGAGTATGGTTAAACGAATCCGGATTACTGGTCGTGATATCGATCATGCTACTTATCATACTGTTTGACCGTGTGATCGTTCCAAAAGTTTTTAAAAACTGACAAAAAGCACTAATAGAATGAAGCAACCTGCGAATTTTTGTAGGTTGCTTCATTTTTATTAAGCTGTGATTTGATTCTATTAAATGCGAATTTAGATATAGGCAGAATTGGCAACATTTGTTTTGTTTTCCTCACAAAAATCTTCCAGTCGTCCTTTTTGTTTTTACTATATCAACAATTTTTAAGGGGCGATGAACCGAACGGGATGAATTCATTCGATAGCCATAAATGTCATTATTGCATTTGTACTTGAAGGTAGGTTAAACAAAGCTTATATCATTGATTGAAATCACTTTCCCGAGGGGTGAAAATGTAACCAGGATTATGTTAGTGAACGGGAAAGCTCAGTATGAAAAACATACTTATCAAATGGTTCATGGCCTTCAATAAATTCCTGTTGACAGTCAGCAAAGGCCGCCTGGGAAGCAAACTGGGCAAACAGGATATTCTCATCCTGCACACCATCGGGCGAAAATCCGGGGTTGACCGCGGTATCCCCATCGCTTATTTCAAACAGGATAACCGCTTCCTGATCGTGGCGTCAAACTGGGGGCAGGAACATCAGGCCAATTGGTACCTCAATCTGCAAAACGACCCGCATGCCCGGCTGGACGTTAAAGGCAAAACGATCCCGGTGACCGCACGCGAGGCTCAGGGAGATGAGTATGGCCAGTTGTGGAAATTCGTCACCACCCGTCACCCGCCGTATCTGGACTATCAGAAACAAACCTCGCGCCGTATTCCGATCATGATATTTGAATAAGTATTCCGGCTAATATTGAGTTGCCATATATGGCTTATCTCTTTATAATAGAAAATAAATCCTATTATAAAGAGGCGGCTGCATTTTGGAAACCACCAGTACCATGGAATTACGCGACGAAACCATCATCCCGGACGATGCAATTCTGGCCAATATCTTTGGCGAATCCTTCCCGGCCTATCAGGCGTTGATCAAATTGTTTGACGAAAACCAGCTTTCCCACGGGTGGCGGTTTTACAAAGACGGCAAAGCCTGGCTGTGTAAGGTGCAAAAGAAAGATAAGACCATCGTGTGGATGTCTGCCTGGAAAGGCTGCGCCCATGCCACTATCTACTTCCCGGAAAAGTACATTGACCAGATATATACTTTGGATATCAGTGAAGAACGTAAACAGATCATCCGGAATACGAAAAACACCGGAAAATCAAAACCATGCACCTTCGAGGTTAAGACAACCGGTATTCTGGATGACTTCAATACCCTGATGCAGTTCAAGATCAAATCGAAATAACGGTTTTACGTAAGCATTTCAACAGACAGGAAGTCTTTGACGATGGCGGCCATCTCATCCGGTGACTTCCGGCAGCCGTCATTCAGCCAGAGGATCAGGATGCGCATGAACCCGCCGGCGCTGAAAGCCAGCGCGTAACGCAATGTTTCAGCCGGAAGTGAGGCTACCTCTCCCCGGGCTTCATGGAATGTCACAGGCAGCAATACATCCACACGCGCCTGAAACAATGGCAGCAAATTATGCCGGTTAACGATCATTAACATGTCACGGTGGGTTCGCATGTGCGTAAAAAACACCCGGGTGATGTTGGGCAGTGAAAGGTCGGGCTCGGTGATGATGCGTTTCCGGTACCCGTCCCAGATACGGTCAAAGCAGCCTTCCAAAATTTCTTCTTTTGACGTGAAATTCCGATAGAAAGTGCGCCGTGATAGCCCGGCGCGGTAGGCGATCTCCTGTATGGTGATCTCCGCGTAATTTTCCGTGCGCATTAGATCCAACAGGGCGGCTTCCAGTTCGCGTTTTGACCGGTCAGAGACCGGATTGCCTTTGTTTGTACCTGTCATGCAGCCTCCGGGGAGTGTCACATTTTCGCCAATGTGTGGCGATAACATAAAAATCGGTTGACGGTACTTACCGGCTCATTATAATGACGTCAATTAACTGTCACAAGTGTGACAGTTACAGGAGGTTGATATGGAAACAATGGGTTTTTTGGTCTGGATGCTGCCGGTTATTTTCATGCTCCATGATTTTGAAGAGATCATCATGGCCGAAGTATGGGACAAACGATTTCACGAGCGGATCATGGAAAAATTCCCGAAGCGCCGCCCGTTTGGGCTGGGTGTCAATTATGCCTGGCAGACGCCGACGTTATCCATCGCTGTGGCCATTGAGTTTGTATTGTTTTCCCTGGTCAGCCTCCTTTCAGTAGCCTGTCAGAGTTATTTCCTCTGGTTTTGTGCCTACCTCGGTTTGCTTCTGCACATGGTATTCATCCATATTCTGGCCAGTCTCTGGTTCAAGGGGTATGTACCGGGAGTGGTCACCTCGGCCATTCTGCTTGTTCCTGGAATCTTTTATTTGATGAAAGCACAGTCTATCCTGAAATTTGACGCCCCAACCCTGATGCTGGCCGGCGGGATAGGAATTGCTCTGCTGGCGGTCATCCTTCCGGCGCTACACGCGTTCATGGGTGTGACCGACCGCTGGCTCGACAGGTATTCGCGCCCCTCCGCCACCCGCTGACCGGCTCGCAGGTATGTAAAGTCAATCCAACCGCCCCGGTCGGGGCGGTTTTTTTCGGTAAGATTTTAAGATACTAAAGTAAAATCACAATCGAACATTTTTTTAGATTCCAATATTACCGGATTGGTGATGAGCGATAAGAAAAAACAGTACTACGTGGTGATCAAAGGACGCAATCCCGGTTTGTATGCCAAATGGTTCGGCGCGGGGGAAGCCGCCGAGCAGATCCAGGGTTACCCCGAAGCGGTATATAAGGGATTCTTCACCCGCGGCGAGGCAGTCAACTGGCTGCGGAGTTTTTCTTCTGATGCCCTCACACCTAACCTGAAAACCCTGCTGGAAGAGGCTGGAGATGACTCCACCCAGATAGACCCAATCGCTGAACTGGTCAAGGCGGGAAAAATTGTCATCTATACCGATGGCAGCGCGATGAACAATCCCGGACCCGGCGGGTATGGCGTGGTGCTGAAATACAATCGGCACCGCAAGGAACTCTCCGGCGGGTTCAGGTTGACCACCAACAACCGCATGGAAATCTATGCCTGTATTGCCGGGCTGCGGTCACTGAAGCAATCCTCGAATGTGATGATCGTCAGCGATTCCAAATATGTGGTGGAAAGCATGAACCAGGGATGGGCCAGACGATGGCAGTCCAATGGCTGGCGGCGCAACGATAAAGAAAAAACCGAAAACGCCGACCTGTGGGCTGAACTCTTAACCCTGTGTGACCGGCATACCGTCGATTTTTACTGGATCAAGGGCCATAACAGTACAAAAGAGAACGAACGCTGTGACCAACTGGCGCTGGCCGCGGCGCGGGGTGTCAATTTGCCAGCGGATGAGGGGTTTGAAGAGAAAGAACGGCAAAAGCCGAAGGGTTTGTTTGATATCTGATATGGGGAATAATCGCGTATGAAGTATTTTGGTGATGGCTTGAGTGAAGTTCACAAAGAGTTAAACAGCCTGATCAGAAAATCGGGCGAGTGGGACAGGGCCAGGGAGATTTTTCTTGATCTACACGCGAACCTGCATCTATCCCCTGTATCAGCGGGCAAGCCCAATGAAGTGGATGATCTTTTCGGGGATCTGTTGCCGGATGAATATCGTGTGATGCCATCCGAAAAAGGGGAGACCATCGCCTGGATCCTCTGGCATATCGCCCGTATTGAAGATTTGACGATGGGAATCTTGACCGCAAATGGCGATCAACTATTTAATGACAGTTGGCAGCATAGAATCCATTCGTCCATCACAGATACCGGCAACGCGCTTACCCGTGATGAGATCATCCAATTCGGGATCGGGCTGGATATGGAAGCATTACAGGCATACCGGAATACCGTCGGAATACGAACACGAGAAATCGTTCAAAACCTTGGCGAAGAAGAACTAAAACGTAAAGTCACATCAGACGGATTGGAAAAGATCCGGTCCGAAGGTGGGGTGACCAGTCAGGAGGGTTCTGCCTGGCTGCTGGATTTCTGGGGGAACAAGGATATCGCCGGGTTACTGCTTATGCCCCCGACACGCCATGTCATCCTTCATCTAAACGAGTGCAGTAAATATAAACAGCACATCCGGGATGGACGTAAGTGCTTCTACCCGTAATGAGGAAAGAAAAGCGGCTGCCTATTTCATATGACAGCCGCTTTAAGAAAAAATCAGATTTGAATTTTTTTACTTGGTTTCTAATAGATGGCTTCCTGTTTCTTTTTGTCAGATGATAGCCATTTTAAAAGAATAATCCCAAGGATAGGTAAAAGAATACCGGAGATTAAATCAATTCCTGATATCAGCACGGAATAGTTTCCATAAGTTTGGGGGGAAAGCTGATCAACCGCGATACTGGTGAATAGCATCCCGCCAACCGGCACCAGGATAAAGACAGACATAAACATTGCTATCCATAATCCGGTTTTTGACCAGATAGAGGGAATGTCTGAAATTAGAATTGATTTTTTCGTGATAATCGCTTTTACACCCATCCACAGGGTAGCAGGAAAAAGAATGGCAAAAACCACAAACACAATACCGCTTGCGATGACGGATTTGGATGTCATCAACCAGTACCCGCTAACCAGTTTGGCGGTGAATTTCCAGACCATGCTGAATGCCTGAAATGCCAGAATCCCGGTAACCATCCATTGCAGATAATGGGTCCAACGTTCACTGGTGTTGTTTTTTCCGAATTCAGATTCCAATTTCTGCGCCGAACCCATCCGCCGAGAAGCGATCAGGAACGCTTCTTCTTCTGATAAACCGGATTTTTCCAGAGTTTCAATACTCATTCTGAGGTGGTCTTCCAATTCATCCCGGTTTTCTTGTGTGAACGAAGGCTGGATGGATAATTCCTCACGCCAATTCTCAATAAGTGTCTCAAGATTGCGCATAAGACTCCTTCCACAATCTGGCCATTGTGTTGTTGACAATCTCCCATTGCTTCTTTTCTTCCTGCAGGGCTTTTATCCCTTTTTTATTCAGCCGGTAGTATTTTCTGCGGCGTCCGGTTTCCATTATCTTCCATTCCGAGGTCACCAGTTCATCCTCTTCTAACCGGTGAAGAACAGGATACAGCATTCCTTCAGACCATGTGATCTCATCGCCCGATAACGCGCTTATGCGTTGGATGATCTCATATCCGTAGCTCTCCCCTTCAGCCAGGATGGAAAGCACCAACGGAGTAGAGGAAGCCGCGACCAAATCTTTATTCAGCATCATTCTCTCCTTTCATAATACCTAATGATATTAGGTATTATACATAGAAAATCTAGGTATTACAAGTATCGTAATGATACTGAATGTTCTCTAACAACTAGATTTGAATTGTATGACGCTCATTGCCTCGGTCGATTGAAATTATCGCGCGGGTGCCATTTACTGAAACCTCATAATCACCGGGAAAACCGGTGATAGTGACTTTACCGCTGGCATCCGTCACCAATTCCACCGGTGACAGCCACCACTCACCCTTGATGCGTTTTTTCAACTCATCATAGGCGGGTTTGGCAGTTCCGTCTCGCCGTACAAGGCCGCCGGGAGCGTTCAGCCAGTTGCCGTCCACCATATCCCACCAGGTGATGCTCTGTACAAGCGGGTGGGCGAACAGGGTTTCATAATGCGTGATCGCTTCGCGAGCCTGGCGTTCCTCTCCTTCCGGTGTTGTCGGCCAGTCTTTCACCTGGTAATCATTCAGGTCAACGATCTCCGGCGGCATTAAATGGCCGGAAACCAGCGTGGTTTCAGTGAAATGCAGAGGCAGGTTGAATCGGCTGAAGCGTTCCAGGATTTTTAAGGTCTTTTCCACACCCCAGTACCCCTGATGCATGTGGCTCTGCAGGCCGATAGCGTCGAACTTAATACCGGCTTCCAGGCAGCCTTCCACCAGAATATCGTACGCGTCAGACATGTCAAAATCGTTGATCAACAGAGTGGCTTCAGGGTTTTCAGCGCGCGCCGTTTCAAACACGGTGCGGATGAGCGGTATGCGGCCCATCTCTTTGCAGATGCGGGTGATGCCGTTGTCATATTTGTCAAACACCGGCATGATCACGGCTTCGTTGATCACGTCCCACATATCGATAAGGCCTTTGAAGCCGGAGACTTCACGGCGGATTCGTGCCTTTTGCTCCTTCAGTATCTCCGCGTTAGAAAGCGGCAGCAGCCAGTCAGCACACAGGGTATGCCAGGTGAGGGGATGACCTTTCACCTTCAGGTTATGGTCAACGCACCATTGCGCGGCACGACGCAGCGCTTCGGTTCGAGGTTGACCGTGCACTGGCTCAAACTGACCCCAGTAAAACGGCAGTGTAGCCGCGTTGAATAATCCTGTAAGTTTATCGGCGCGTATCTGCGCCAGTTCAAGGTCTTTGCCAGAGTATTCACCACTGGCCAGTGGAACAGTGTCAAATGCCGCTGTGCCAAACAGGAATTTGTGTTGAGTCTGCGCGACGGTCACCACATGGTTGGAAAGGGGGACACCCGCGGCATCCAAAAGAGTAATTGATGAAGTTACTTTTCGCTTCTCTATCTGACTGTTCACTGGAACCTCCAATAATTCAATAATCTACCCGGTTGGATTATATCGCCTGTTGGATGAGCTTTTTCTATATACAATATACCTATGGATGAAAAGACCCACGAATTTATTCTTTCCGAGTTATCCGGAGAAAATAAAGAGGATGACATTATTTATTCCGTCTGCCAGATGACAGGAGTGGTTTGGGAGGAAGCCCGGGCCATGGTGGAGGAAGTTAAAGCCGAACATTCTTCGGATATCGAGATCCGGCAATTTCCCATAAAAGGGATGCTGGCAATCGTTTTTATTGCGCTGGGGGTAATTTTAGTCCTTGAACCGGCTGTACACCTGTGGTCTGTTCTCGGGCTGACGGAAGCCATAGTCAAAGGTCTATCCGCACCAAACGGGCCGACAATTGAAGCGATTATCATGTTGATACAAAGCCGATGTGCTTTGTTAAGCTGGTTCGAATTGCCGTCAATTCTATTTACCATGATGACAGGCGCCGCCATTATTTTTATTAACGTCAAGTATGCTGCTGAAACCTGGAAAAACCTGATGTATGTTGTGCAAAGCAAACCCCGATGAAATATCTTTTCTGTTTCGGGTACGAAACGCCGGATCAATATCAGAACAACCGCATTCACGGCTGGGATGACGAAGATTCGCATGCGGTGTGGATCGATGCCGTCTCCAAAGAAGAAGCTATGGCTGTTGGGAAGCGGTTTTGCCGAACATTTAGTGAACGGTTATTCGCGGTAAGAGGCCTATCATTGCCTTCTGAATGGATGGAAAATACTTTTGCCTGTTGGATAGAGGAAAATCCGGCTGACAGGTGGACGCCCGAAATCCTTTCAGCATTGGATTGTATATCACCCTGACCGAGAAATGTATTTTCTCGGAATTTAATTGTGAAATAGCGGGTGAATTCGCTATAATCGGATGTATGGAAAAAGAGACCAGGCCGGGTACTTTCTTTATCGGTACTTCAGGTTGGACTTATGACCACTGGAAGGGAAATTTCTATCCAGCCGGTATGACGCGCAGCCACTGGTTTGGCTATTACACGCAGAAGTTTAACGCGGTGGAAATCAACGCCACGTTTTACCGTTCCTTTAGTGACTCCACTTTTGAGAAATGGAAAGCCCGCGCGCCAAAAGGCTTTGGATATACGCTGAAAGCGCCTAAAGTAGTGTCACATCGTAAATTACTGCGGGATGTGGAAGAAGAAATCCACGGTTTTTGCCGCTCGGCAGAATTGCTGGGTGACGCGTATAAAATGATCCTCCTGCAGATCTCGCCCGAAATGCCATACGACCATGGACTGCTGCGCAGCGCCCTGCAGGTATTCCCGGATCCGGGGCGGGTGGCTGTGGAATTCCGCGCGGGATACTGGTTTAACCCGCATACCGAAAGCCTGCTGAGTTCCGTGGGGGCGGTTTTTTGCAATGTGGATTCGCCGCGCCAACGCATGACGGAAGTGTTGACCTCTGAGCGAACCTACCTGCGCCTGCACGGACGCGAGCACTGGTATGCCTCCAATTACTCTACGGAAGACCTGCAGCGCATTGCCGAAATCTCCCGCCGGCTGGTTGACCGCGGCGCCAGCCAGGTGGGTATCTTCTTTAATAATGATTACGGCGGATACGCGCCGGCTAACGCGTTATCACTGGCCTCTCTGCTATCGGATTAAACTGAAGTAGAATCACCAGACCTGACAGAGGGAATTTCGTCAGGAAGGGGAAAACAATAAAACACAGGCGGGGCGAGAGAAGTCAATGAAACCACCAAAATTCAACGTGCTGTTCTTCAGCACCATCTTGACCTATGTTATTTTTCATATTACAGAAGAAGCCCTGGGAAATTTCCCGCTTTTTATGAACCAAAATTGGGGCATTCCGAATATCGGTTATTCACGGTGGCTTTACCACAATATCATCTTCTTTATGCCGGTATTGATGATCGGATTCCTGATCTATCTGCTGGATGAGAACCGGCTCTATTTCGGGCTTGGTATCACATTCTGGGGCGTTTTGAATTTCTTTGAGCATACGTTTTACACCATCAAGAATTCGGCCGCGGCGCCCGGCCTTTTTTCATCTTTGCTGTTTGTCGGCCTGGCTGTATTTGTTCTGATTCAGTTAAAGAGACAGCAATTGTTGACCGAAAAGCTGGTGGTCAAATCAACCATAACGGCAGCCGCGTACTGGGGAATTTCGGTCGGGTTGGTGATGGTCCTGGCTCCATACGTTGCCCGGATATTTGCCTGAGTGGATGTTGGATCAAAATTCATCGCCCGGGTTTTTACATTTAGAAATAGCTGAATGCCGGCGGGTGGGAGATATCGGGACGCACATCCACCACACCCACCCACAATAACGGATATCGTGGCTAAATCGTCTGATGAACTCTATCGGACCGAATTGCCTGACGTAGCCCCAAGGTCGTCTGATCCTTTGCAAGGCGGGTACTTCATTATTGCAATCAACAGTTTTGCCGTGGACGAAATCCAACGACGAACCATCCCCCTTCGGATTTGGCCTGGGGATCGGGCAGACCTATTATGAAGATACATCGCAGGGCAATCCCGAAGCCATCTTTAACCGTATCATGGCTGCCGGGCAGCAACTCGTCATGTTTGCCGTGTCCAGGGAATATTTCACGAACTAATTCTGTATAATATTTTTATACGGGGTAATTTCCCGCCATTACGGTCTTCATTCCCACATCAAAAGGCGGTCTGGCATGAATCACAATTATTCTTTCGTATTCCTTTTTACGTCGATTCTTCTTTCTCTGGCCGCGGGCGGCTGCAAACCGGTGAATCCTACACCCGGCGTGGGGGCACCTTATCCCGAAGTACATGTCCCCCGATCGGAGATCAGGCAGCTACACTCCAGCGAAACCGGGCGTGACTACGAGCTGTACATCCGCCTGCCGGATGAGTATGAAAAGTACCCGAAAGCGAAATACCCCGTCCTATACCTGCTGGATGCCCAGTGGGATTTCAAGATGATGGATTCAATCTACGGCAGCCTGAAGTATGACGGCTTCATTCCTGAAGTGATCATCGTCGGGATCACGTATGCGGGTGATAAACCGGATTATGAAACCTTGCGGGCGAAGGATTTTACTCCCGTCTATACAGGCAATGTTCCCGGCTCGGGCGATGCCCCAAAATTCCTGGCGTTCCTGAAGGATAAAGTGATCCCGTTTGTGGAAACCAATTACCAGGCGCGGCCAACGGAACGCGTGTTGATGGGCCATTCGTATGGCGGCTTGTTCACCCTGTACGCATTGTTCACAGAACCGTCGCTCTTTTCCGGGTATGTGTCCGGCAGCCCGGTGACAGTCTATGACACCGATTTCTCGTTCAAGCAGGAGGAGGCATTTTTTGAACAGCACAAAGAGCTTACAACCCGCCTGTATATCTTTGTGGGTGAGAAGGAAAGCCTGCTGTACCCTGTCACCCGGTTTGTGAATGTGCTGAAGAGCCGGGATTATAAAGGATTAGAGTTGGAAACCCGTGTCATCGAGGGGGAAAGGCACTCCAGCAGCAAAACAGAGGGATTCAACCGCGGTATGCGGTTTGTGTTCAGTAATGGAATATTCAGTCAATAATCTCTTCTCACCAGGAAAGCAGGTAATTATGTGGAAAAAAGTGGTTTGGGTTTATCTGGCAATATATTCAATCGGTGTGAGTGCTATCAATATCAATGAGATGTTAAAGAACCCGGCTGAATCCGGATTTAATTATTCCACCATAATCACGTTTTTATTCTTTTTGCTGCCTGCCATCCTGGTTGCCTGTGAATTGCTCGGACAGCTGAAACACCCGTTGTTTGTTGTTTTCCACATGGTGGCGTTTCTTTTCGTCACGATTATGGTGCTGGGAATTTTTAATTTCAACACTGTGGGGTTGGAAATGATCGGTAAGGCTCTATTATTCATTCCCATGCTCGGATGTCTGGGCTACTATATGTATAGTAAATTACAGAAAAAGAGCACGCCTGCCCAGAACGGGTAAACTGACAGCCTGACGATGCCTACAGGGTGAAGTATTCTGCTGCCGCATGCCTGTACCTGTACTGCGTTTTCCTTTTGCCCTGCAGCCGGACAAATGAAACCTCATTCCTATTAGTTCCCTGGAGAAAAACTCATTATGAGTTGGGATGTTTTGATATTGAACGCACCGCCTGATGTGGTTTCAACGGGGGAGTTCCCGAAAGATTTTTCATCAAATCTGGGTTCACGCAATCATGTGCTGGGGGAAATCAGCGCCATTCTTCCTGATCTTGACGTGAATACCCCGGGTTGGGGATTCCTCAACAGGGGAGAGTATTATATTGAGATAGATTTTGGAGATGACGATCCGGTCTCCTCTGTGGCGCTCCATATTCGTGGAAGTGAAAATTCCATCAGTGCGATTAAGACGATCTGCGAACACACAGGGTGGAGCGCTTTTGATCTGACAACCGGTGGATTTATTCAATTTGATCGTGATCCCGCCGCGGGGTATCGAAAATGGAAGGCCGCCAGAGATGAATACGAAAAGAAATTGGTAGAAAAGTAAACCAGGTAGAAGGAAAAGCAGAACTTTGGATCGTGAAAAACGGGCTGACCTTTAAAAAGGGCAGCCCGCTTTATTGGTAACGCAAATTATCAGGCCAGTTTGGCCGAGAGGGTCATCTCTACGGCGGCCAGTGCCTGTGATACCGGGCAGCCTTTCTTGGCTTTCTCGGCGAATTCCACAAACGTCTTTTCATCTATGCCGGGAACATTGCCCACAGTGGAGAGTTCGATCAATGTGATCTTCGGCCCGGCGCCCAGGTGTACTTTGGCCGTAGTCGAAATCTGCGTGGGTACATGCCCCGCATCCGAAAGGATCGCGGAAAGGAACATCGAAAAACAGCCGGCGTGTGCCGCGCCGATTAATTCTTCCGGGTTGGTGCCTTTCCCCTCATCAAAGCGTGACGCTTTGGTAAATTCGCCTTCAAACGCGCCGGACCCCAGGCGCATGCTGCCTTTCCCGTCAACCAGATTGCCGTTCCATACGGCAGAAGATTCGCGTAATGCCATTTTCCACTCCTTATTTGCACATATTCTCTTATATGAAAGAGAATACGCTCCGGTGGACGGTATGTCAAACTGGTATATCAGGTTTTTTCGGATAATTATTCGAGATTCAGGTCGTCAAAGCGGTGAATGTCATTCAAGTTCCGCTGGAACAGGGGAACCGAGTAAGCGAAGAATTCATTGTACACACGGGCCAGGTCATCAATTTCCACCGGCAGCGCGCCGATGAACTGTTGGAAGTTAATCCCATCCAACGCGGCGACCATCAACGCGGCCAGATGCATATCTTCCGGCTGTGACGGCGTGTCAAACACAAAATTGAACAACTCCGCTGTGCGTTTAGTCTGCGCGGCGTAATTGCCGGCAAAGCGTGCCCGCAGGGTTTCGTCACCCTGGGCAGCCTGCAACCCAAGATAAAAACGCAGGTTCCACACCCGATGGTTCAGCATCTGATGGGTAACCCGTCGGGCGATCTCATCCAGCACTTCATCCGGTTTGGCTTCGGGACGGGCACGGAGCTTCATGATCTCACTGGTGACGGCCGACGCGTAGTCCATCACATCATAAAGCAGTTCTTCTTTGCTCTTGTAATGGTAGTAGATGGCCCCGGTGGTGATGCCGGCTTCCGCAGCAATATCGCGCATGGAGGTCTTTTCTACCCCCTGCTCAGCGATCAGCCGCTGCGCGGCTTCAATGATCTTTATCTTGGCGTCTTTGCTCATGACATTTTTCCTGATTTTATTCTACCAAAAGCTTAATTTGTTGACTCCAGGGTATAAAAATCTATAATAAAAAACATACCAAACGTTAGGTATTTATTTTACAGGTTATAGGAGGATTAGGATGTTCCTGTTTGAGCCGTTACCCTGGTATTCCGTAGTGATGTGGTTCGTTGTTTTGGGCGGTTTGATCCTGGTCAATGAACTGGCGCGGATCAACAAATGGTTTTCTCTGGCGATCTTCCTGGTTCTGCCGGCCATTCTGCCTTTTGCCGTGTGGCAGTATACCGCCGCGCCCGGCTCATCTGTGGGAACATGGTTTCACTGGGCTAAAGTGTACTCGGCACTCGCGGGCTGTCTGGGTTTTCTGGCCATCCGCAACATTAAAAGCTTGAGCACTAACAAATGGGCACTGATGTTCCCGCCCTTCATTCTGGCGGTCAACATTCTGGAAGCGGTCATCCGTGATTTTCAATGCTACAGCGTCAATGGACTGGTCGACGGTGTGATGACTATCGGCGGCCCCTGGAATATTATGAACGGCATCGCCGGCCTGATCAACATCATTACCATCACCGGCTGGATGGGTATTTTCATCGGCAAAGACAAAAAGAAAGATATGCTCTGGCCGGATATGCTCTGGTTCTGGATCATTGCCTACGACCTTTGGAATTTTGCCTATGTGTATAACTGTGTGTCTGACCACGCTTTCTACGCTGGCGCCGCGCTGCTGATCTCATGCACCATCCCGGCGTTCTTCATTAAAAAAGGTGCCTGGCTGCAGCACCGCGCCCAGACCCTGGCGATCTGGATGATGTTCGTGATGACCTTCCCGACCTTTGTGGATACCTCCATGTTCGCGGTCAAGTCATCGCACAGCACCACCGCGTTATGGGTGGTCAGCGGTTTGGCGCTGGCGTCAAACGTGGCCGTGCTGGTCTATGAGATCTACAAGATCGCCCGAACCAAACGCAATCCGTTGAAAGAAGAGATCTTTACCGACCTGGATGCTTACAAACAGGTGGCTTCTCTGCGGTGAGATGAGAAAAATTACCGGTAGATTTTACTGGTAGGATAATTAAAGGATAAGCGGCTCTAACGGGCTGCTTATCCTTTACCGGTTTGAATGGTGGTGATCAGTGGTATTCAAAGTGATGCGGGTTTTATGTTGAGGTGACGATGGTGGACGCGTTCAAAGTTATACAGATCAAACAGAGCGTATTCGCCGATAATAACCGCCAGGCGGAAGCCATCCGGGCGGACCTTAAGGCGCGGAAAACGTTCCTGTTGAATTTAATGTCCTCACCCGGTTCGGGAAAGACCACCACACTGATGAAGACCATCGATTTGCTTCGGGGTGAAATGAACATTGGCATAGTGGAAGCCGATGTTGACTCCGATGTGGATGCCGTCACCATCGCGCAGACCGGCGCGAGGGTGATTCAGGTGCATACCGGCGGCATGTGTCACATGGATGCCGAAATGACCCGGCAGGGGCTGCACGAGATGGGGTTAGACAACCTGGATCTGGTAGTACTCGAAAACATTGGCAACCTGTTATGCCCGGCAGAGGTGGATACCGGCGCGGTAAAAAACGCCATGATCCTCAGTGTGCCCGAAGGCGACGACAAACCCCTGAAATATCCGGGCATGTTTTCCATGGTCGATGTGTTGCTGGTCAATAAGATCGATACCCTTCCTTATTTTGATTTTGATCTGAACGCGCTTTGTAATCGCGTTTTAAAACTCAATCCGGATGTAGATATCATTCCGGTTTCCGCCCGCACAGGCGAAGGGATGGACCTCTGGGCCGATTGGCTCAGGCGTGAAGTGGCGCTCTGGAAACAGGGCTAGAAAAACCTCAGGAGAAAGTTCTCAATGGCTGTGAAACTCAAAGTTCTTGAATTTGCCAACAAGGTAAGCCGCAAAAAAATGGGATCAAAAGGAGGGATTAAAGAAACCGATCCCGAATACATGATCCTTGAACCCGTGGTAACTGACGAAATGGCTGAGGTTGCCCTGGGGATGGTGATGCGCAAACCTCTGAGTGCCGCCGAGATCGCCGCCAATTGTGGCAAACCGGTGGATGTGACCACCCGTCTGCTGGAAGAACTGGCAATGGCCGGGGTGTGTTTTGTCAACACGATCGATGGTGTGGATAAATACTGGTTTGATACCTGGGTCCCCGGCATCATGGAAATGATGACCAACAACAAAGAGAACGTAAAAAAATATCCGCAGATCGCCCGGGCGTTTGAGGCCTACGGGCGGGTGCGCGGTTCCGCCACAGCGGGGGCATTCCCGCCGGGTATCGGATTGATGCGTGTCATCCCCATTGAAACCGCGATCGATGGCAACTCCCGTAAGGCATCTTACGAAGAGGTCTCCAAATACCTGAACGACAATTCCATCTTTTCAGTGTCCGATTGCTCATGCCGTACCGCGCGCGAAGCGATGGGCGAAGGCTGCGGTCACCTGAAGGAAGATATGTGCATCCAGATGGGCCACGCGGCGGAATATTACATCCGCACCGGGCGCGGCCGCGAGATCACCCGTGACGAAGCCTTCGAGATCATCAAAAGGGCGGAAGAGAACGGGCTGATGCACCAGATCCCCAATGTGGACGGCCCGGGCAAGACGCACGCCATTTGCAACTGCTGTGGCTGCTCCTGCCTGTCATTGCGCAGCGCCGAGATGTTCATCAACACCGACATGGTGCGCTCCAACTACGTCTCACAGGTGGATGTGGAAAAATGCGTGGCCTGTGGCGAGTGTGTGGAGAATTGCCCGACCAATGCCCTGCAGTTGGGGCAGAAATTGTGCGGCATCAAACCAGTGGTGATCCCCGAACGAGAAACCCCGCGTGACAACGACTGGGGTCCGGAGAACTGGAACCCGGACTACCGTACCAATCGTAAAGATGTGGTGGATACCGGCACCAGCCCGTGCAAAACCAACTGCCCGGCACACATCGGCATTCAGGGGTACATCAAACTGGCATCGCAGGGGCGCTATACTGACGCGCTGGAATTGATCAAACACGAGAATCCCTTTCCGGCGGTGTGCGGACGTATCTGCCCCCGCAACTGCGAATCCGATTGTACCCGCGGCGATATTGATGACCCTGTAGCCATCGACGAGATCAAGAAATTCATCGCCGAAAAAGACCTGCATTCCGAACACCGCTTCATCCCAAAGATCAAAAAAGATTACGGAAAGAAGATCGCGGTGATCGGCGCCGGCCCGGCCGGGCTTTCGTGCGCCTATTACCTGGCGGTGGACGGCTACAAGGTCACTGTGTTTGAAAAAGAAAATAAACTCGGCGGTATGCTCACCCTGGGCATCCCCTCCTTCCGGCTGGAAAAAGATGTGGTCAATGCTGAAATTGACATCCTCAAAGAGCTGGGCGTGGAATTCAAGACGGGTGTTGAAGTGGGCAAATCCGTCAGCCTGGCTGATCTGCGGAAGCAGGGTTATGAAGCCTTCTACCTGGCCATCGGCGCACAGTCCGGGCGCAAGCTGAACATCGAGGGTGAAGACGCGGCCGGGGTTATCTCAGGTGTGGACTTCCTGCGCCGGGTGAACCTGGGCGAAGATGTGAAACTGAACGGCAAAGTGCTGGTGATCGGCGGCGGCAATGTGGCCGTTGACGTGGCACGTACCGCCGTACGCACCGGCGCGGACAAAGTGGAAATGGTCTGCCTGGAAACGCGCGAACAAATGCCCGCGCTTCCGGATGAATTGGACGAGGCTCTGTCAGAAGATATTGCCATCACCAATTCATGGGGACCGAAGCGCATCATCGTGAACGGCGGGCGGGTGACCGGTGTGGAATTCAAAAAATGCGTCTCAGTGTTCGACGAGAATGGACGGTTCAACCCGTCTTATGATGAGAATATAACCACCATAATCGAGGCGGACCATGTGTTGGTCTCCATCGGGCAATCGATCGAATGGGGCGGTCTGCTGGACGGATCATCGGCTGAGTTAAACCCCAACCGGACCATCAAAGCCGATTCGTTGACCTACCAGACCGGACAGCCGGATGTGTTCGCCGGCGGTGACGTGTACACCGGCCCGCGTTTCGCTATCGACGCCATCGCGGCGGGTAAGCAGGCGGCCATCTCCATTCACCGCTTCGTGCATCCCGGGCAGAGTCTGGTCATCGGGCGTAGCCGCCGTCAGTACCAGTCACTGGATAAAACCAATCTGGACCTTGAAGGGTATGACCGCCTGCCCAGGCAGAAGAGCGGCCATGTTCAGACGGCTTCGGCAAAGACTTCCTTCAGCGATCTGCGGGTCACATTCACCGAAGAGCAGGTCAGGCAGGAAACGTCCCGCTGCCTGAGCTGCGGCGCTACGCATGTGGATACCGCCCTGTGCGTGGGATGCGGTATGTGCACCACGAAATGTAAGTTTGATGCCATATCACTGGTGCGTGTGTATGACAGCCCCGGCGCGGCATTTGAAGACCTCAAACCCATTGTGATCAAGCAGATCCTTACCCGCAAGGTGAAGATCGCCGGCAAGAAGGTCACCCGCTCGATCAAATCGATGTTTGATAATTAGTCTTTTATAGGGGCGGTTGTTATCTATTTCCGGCAGCCGCCCCATTTTTTCAGGTGATCCATGCACGAACTGGGCATCATGATCAATGTGGTCAACAGCATAGAAAAGATCGCCGCTGAAAACGGCGTGACGAAGGTCGAAACGCTGGTGTTACAGGTGGGGGAGCTGTCGCCGGTGGTGCCGCATTACCTTGAGGCCGTCTATCCGGCCGCGGTTGACGGCACGCTGCTGCAGGATACACGGTTGGAGATCGAAGTGATTCCGGGTAATGCTTTATGCCGGCACTGTGGGACGGAGTTCAATCTGGTGAAGAATAACAAAATTTGCCCGGATTGCGGTCAAAGTGAATGGAATTTGATCAGCGGAACGGAGTTCTTGATCAAAGAAATTGTTGCGTGTTGACCGGCCTGAGGAAATCAAATTCCTGTCAATAAATAGCACCGGAACCTAAACTATCGAAAAATCTTTGGATTACAATTCCTACCTGTTCGATGGATCGAATACCAGCGGTTTATTTCAACTGAATGGGACGGAAAAATTCCCTGTTCCAGAAAACGAAAAACAGAAGAAAGGAAACCGGCGGCCGCAGGGTGATGGAGTGGCGGCTGTCTCATCAATGCCATGGATGCAAACAAATTAGCGGAACGCGTTGAACGATTGCGCCACACCTTCAGCAGCGGGAAAACCCGCTCTGTTGAGTGGCGGAAGTCACAATTGACATCATTGCGGCGCTTTTTTACAGAGTGCGAAGGTGATTTGGAAGCCGCCCTTCACGCCGACCTGCATAAAAGCCGTCTGGAAAGCTACGCCACGGAGATCGGATTCTTAATTCACGAAATCGACCACGCACTGGCACACCTGGATGAATGGACCCGGCGACGTAAGACGGCATCACCGGTCTATTTGCTGCCATCAGACAGCCGGGTGATCTTTGAACCGCTGGGTGTGGCGCTTATTCTGGGCGCGTGGAACTATCCGTTGCAGCTCACACTGGGACCACTGGTGGCGGCGATAGCCGCCGGCAACGCGGCGGTTATCAAACCACCGCGCACGGCAAAAACCGTGTTTGAGACCATCGGCCGCCTGTTACCGCAATACCTTGACCCCGATGCCTTCCTGGTGATCGACGATGACACCGCCAATGATGTGATCCTGGCGGAACACTGGGACAAGATCTTCTTCACCGGCAGCGCCGAAGTGGGGCGGGTTATTTTACAGGCGGCCGTTCAGAACCTGACGCCTGTCACCCTTGAATTGGGCGGCAAGAGCCCGGCGCTGGTGGACGAAACCGCCAATCTGAAGGTCACCGCGCGGCGCATAGCCCAGGGGAAATTCTTCAATGCCGGGCAAACCTGTGTGGCGCCGGACTATGTCCTCGCGCATGAATCCATTCTGCCGGAGTTGGTGAAAGAACTGGCGGCCACACTGCGTGATTTCTATGGTGACAATCCACAATCCAGCCCGGAATACGCGCGCATCATCAACACCAGACAATTTGATACATTGGTCTCATATTTTTCCAATGGCAAAATCGAATACGGGGGCCAGCACGACCGCGATGACCGCTATATCGCCCCCACCATTTTGACGAATGTTTCACCGGAATCACCGGTGATGCAGGCGGAGATATTCGGCCCCATTTTGCCGGTCCTGCCGGTCAAAAACATGGATGAAGCCCTGGATTTTGTCAACAAACGTGACAAGCCTCTGGCGTTCTATATCTTCTCTGAAAATCGGGAAACCATAGAGCATGTCCTCAACCATTCCACATCGGGCGGCGTTTGCGTCAACGAGACTATCAACCACCTGACCGTGCACGGCCTGCCGTTCGGCGGTGTGGGCAAGAGCGGCATGGGCAAGTACCACGGCGAATGGGGCTTCCGTGATTTTTCGAACGCCCGCGGATTGCTTGACCGTGGAACGACGTTTGACCCTGCCCTGCGCTACCCTCCCTATGATGGCGATAAACTGGCGCGCATGAAGAAGCTGCTGGATATGAACCTTCCGGACGTACTGCAGGGCGTCACCGTGTGGCTGCTGAGCCATTGGGGTGAGACAATCCTGAAGTTCATCAGGTAAGCGGATTTGGATTTTTACCCCGCTTCAAGTGACTATATAATCATTTGAAGCGGGGTTCTCGTTCTGGAAGATGACCAGTTGGATTACCTGCGCTGCAATCCGGATGTCACCTTGATGGCGTATTCACCATTATTGAAGGGCATCTATGATGACGAGCGGAAACGCACCGCCTACTACAACTGGGCTTTTTTTGACACCGATGACTCGCGAGCCCGGCTGGAAACCCTTTCGAAAATGGCGCGCGAATTGAACGTGAGTAACAGTCAACTGGTGATGGCGTGGCTGCTGCACCACCAGCCCCGGGTGATCCCGATCGTGGGGGTACGCACACTGGAACAATATGAGGTTTTGATGGGCGCGTTGGATATCCACCTGTCACTGGAGCAGATGGCGGTATTGAATTCGGCATCCGCCTGATAAAACAGTCATATTGAGAAAATCAAACTGCACTCCATATCTTTTTTGGGAGTGCAGTTTTTGAAATTTTTTGGTTTTACTGGTAAAAGCGGCTTCAGGCTTCGACCCCGAGTACCAGTGCCAGTTTCTTTAGCGCGTCCTGTTCCGCCGTGTTGACTTTTTCTCCGCCAAATCCCAGGAAACCGCCTTCGCTCGCGGCTTCCGCTGACTTTTTCGCGGATTCATATACCCATTTCTTGAACCCTTCCGCGTCGTCGGGGACTTTTTGCGCAAGCAGAGCGGATAGATCTCGGAAGAATGTGAGGCAGGCTTCTTCACGGGTTTCCGGAGCGCCTGAAAATAGCGGTGAATCGATCTTTACGCCCTGATCAATATACCGTTTGATATCTGAAGCTACTTCATTCACCAGGCTGTTTCCGGATGAATTCCGGATGGCGTCAATGATCTGGTTTGTTGAAGCCATCATTTCTTTTACAACACCAAACATATTGCTGGGGCTGGACAGGGAAATGTAAAATGAGGCCACTTCAGACGCGGTCATTAACATGTTCCATTCTGTATCTGTAAAAATCATCCTGTATTCCATCACATCCTCCCATGAGAACCGGTATTAAACCGGATGGCTATTTGCAATTGTACATTACCTCGTCCGGAAAAACATGGGGAACCCGCCTGAATATCTGTATAATCAAAAGCATGACCTGACCTTGAAGGAGGTCAAAATGCCGCGAATTGTAGTTAATAACAAAGTTTATAACAGCCCGGACGAAATGCCGCCGGATGTGCGAGCAACCTATCTTAAAACATTGGAAATCCTGCACGATTCTGATGGAAACGGTATTCCGGATTTTCTGGAAGGAAAAGCCCCGGGCAGTGTCAGCAACGGGCAGATCCGTGTTGACGTGAAATCCGGTTCGCAATATATTGTGGGAGATAAAATCTTCACCAGCCTGGATGATCTTCCGCCGGATGCCCGCCTCAGATATGACCAGGCCATCGCCCGGCTTGGACCGTTGATGTCGGATGTCAACGGGAACGGCATCCCTGATATGCTGGAGGGAAAACCGGTTCGACCGCCGGCGCGGCCGGAAACCCCGCCCGCTGATTATCCGGATATTCACCGCGCGACATCACAGGAACCCCCATCATCGGTTATCCAGGAGGATGTCTCCCTGTTCGGGGCGCGGGCGCTCATTTTGCTCGGTTTACTATTCCTGATGGGTTTAATGGGATTGGGCGTGTATGTTTATCTGACAATGGTCAAATGACGAAAACGCCCACATTTTTCGTTTAAATGACAATAAGCGTTAGGATTAGTTGATCATAGCCGGGTCAATTAATTTGCGGGTTTAACAACAGACAGCCAGAATTTACGTTATTCCTGCTGGTAGATTTGGGGCTATAATCCTTTCGGGCGAATTAGACCAACCCTTCAATCCGGATGACGTGTTGATGGACAGTGTATCGATTCAACCTCAAATTTACTCATACATATATCATACCGGGGCGCAAAGCGATCCCTGGCTCGTGATAGTTCATGGATTCACCCACGATCACACCTACTTCAGACGGCAGATCGAGGAATTTCAGCGGGATTACCGGATTCTTGCCGTAGACCTGCGCGGGCACGGGCTATCTTCCCATATCCCCGGCCCCTATGGGGTGGAAGAATACGCGGATGATATTCAAATCGTGCTGGATAATGCCGGTATTGACCGGGCAATCTACTGGGGCACGCATACCGGATCGGCTATCGGGTTGATACTGGCGTTGCGCCAGCCGGAGCGTTTCAGTTCACTGATACTGGAGGGGACGTTCCTTCCGAGCTTTCCCATGCCTCGGGTGGGTGAATTGATCGACCGTGCAAAGTCGCAGGCTCGCGAAAAGGGTGTGCCGGCGGCCCGCGATGACTGGTTTGCGCATGCCGACTGGTTTGACCATATCAACCGTTTTCCTGAGACCTGCCGGGCGGAGGAACACCGCGCCATGGTCAACCGGTTTGAAGGCGCCCCGTGGCTGGCTGACATGCCAGCCCGGCCTGTCACCCCCGCGGCAGTTCACCTTCAGGATATCCGGCAGCCGGTTCTCCTGTACAATGGTATGGATGATCTAGACGATTTCAAACGGGCGGCTGAATTTCTTTCACAAAATCTACCGTGCAACCGGCGTGAAGAGATCCCGAACGCGGGCGGTTTTCCGGGTTGGGAAAACCCTGATAATGTAAACACTGTGGTTCGAAATTTTTTGAACCAGTTAATTTCTTGACGGATTGAGGAGGGAAAATGATCAAGGATATGATTTCACAGGTATACCGCTATAACGCGTGGGCCAACAACCGTATTCTGGATGCGGCGGCTAAATTATCGGAAGAGGAATACCGGGCTAATACCAATCCTTCCTTTGGCAGCGTGCACAATACGCTGGTACACATCATGAGCGCGCAATGGGTATGGCTCAGCCGCTGGGTGGGCAGTTACCCGCGAAAGCATCTGGATCCAACCGGGTTTGCCGGGCTGTCTGAAGTCCGCACCCGGTGGGCTGAAGTGGAAAGCAACACTCACCTGTACATTACCCGCTGTTCCGAAGAAAACCTGATCGGTCAGCTCTCGTATATCAATTCACAAAATGCCAAGAAATCTTACCCACTCTGGCAGTTGATGCTTCATCAGGTCAATCATGCCACCCAGCACCGCAGTGAAGTCGCTTTGATTCTGACCTGTTTTAACAAATCTCCCGGCGCGATGGATTTTATGGTTTTTGTGGATTCAGAATCCAAAAAGAAGTAGATGGATCAGAATTTTGCCTGTATAAGGCGCTGAAACAACGAAAGTTGACCACATGGCAGGCAACGAAAAAAGAAACACAATAGTGTTATTTTCACTGATCGCGGTCGCCGTCATTTTTCTGGCAATCAGCCTGACTGAGCTTGAATTAAAACCCGGTATGCCTCCGCCGGCAATTGAAAACAATCAGGTAATGGTTGCCAATGATTCGGGTTCTTATGAAGAGACAATCCCCGTCAATCGCTTCATTATTATTCTGATATGTCTGATAGCGGCGGGCGCGTTTCTTTATTCCGTTATCAAAGTATTACGAGGAGCTTCGTGGCGGGATATATTCAACTTTTTATTATCTATGATTTTTATTGTCTTAATAATCGGGGGCTTGCTTCTGGCTATTCTGGCTTTGCCACATTCTACCGAGACGGTTCAATCTCCGATCGCTATTCCCACGCCTGAGCCGCCGGTAACAGCCCCACTGGGCCCGGTTCCACCCATCTTATTGTGGATTGTGGGTGGTTGTCTGTTAGTTTTCGGTATCATGATAGTTGTCTGGGTATTCCGGATTATGCGTAAAAAACCAGATGCGTCTGATCTGATCGGGCTGGAAGCGGAAAAAGCACGGCAAAATATTTTACTGGGTGTGGGGTTAAAAGATGTGATCGTTCAATGTTACTGGCAAATGAGCAAAGTGTTGCAGGAAGATCGAGGTATTACCCGTAAAGAGACCATGACCACTCTGGAGTTTGAAGAGACCCTGATCTCCGCCGGTTTTTCACGGGAACCTGTACACGAGTTGACTCGCATGTTTAATGCCGCCCGCTATGGCAACTGGCAGCCATCTAAAGAAGACGAAAGTAAGGCGATCCAATGTTTTGAAGATATCACCCGCTTTACACAGTTCCGTCAGAAAGGGGAAAACATTGAAGCCCTCTCCAGGTAAAGTGGTCTTTGTTTTCTTTCTTTTAGCCGCATTATTCCTGATCCTTTTGAATTGGCCGGCGTTTGTGACAGGATTTTTACAACCAATTTCAATGGTTGTCTGGTTGGTTTTGCGGACCTTTGTTTTGAGTGTTGATCAGCAGTATTACTGGTGGGCGTTGATCCTCGTGATTATCGTTTTTCTGTTTCGGCTTGTTCCTCGTGTTAACATGGCGGAAGAACCGACACCTGAAAACTCTCTAAATGAAACCCTGCGCTCCATACAACACTGGCGGTCTATGTACATTCCGGATGAAAACAGCCGGTTTCACGACCAGTTCCTCAAAAGGGAATTTGTCCACTTGCTGGTGACAATGTACGCGGCCCGGGAGCATGTGGCAGCTGATTTTCATTTGCACGAACAATTGCGGCAGGGAGAGATTTATTTACCCGAAGGGATCCGCTCATATCTGTTTCGTGAAGATCCTTTTCCTGAACCAAAAACATGGAAAACTGTTGCGAAATCCATCCTCAATGCTCCTCGCCGTTGGTGGAATGAAAGTCGAAGCCGCAAACGGGAGGAAAATGACCGGAAAATGGAAGAAATTTTGACGTTTTTTGAAACATCATTGGAGATTGACCATGTCGATAAATAAACAGGCACCTATGACTATTGAACGTGTGGCTGCCCTCTCTGTTCAGATTGTGGAAGAAGTGGAAAAAGCCGTAATCGGCAAACGGGACGTTCTGGAAAAAATGGTAGCGGCTTTCCTATCCTCCGGAGGACATATTCTTCTGGAAGATTATCCGGGGTTGGCCAAGACGTTGATCGCCAATTCCTTCGCATCAGCACTGGGTATGCAGTTCAAACGCATTCAATTTACCCCTGATCTATTGCCGGGCGATATCACCGGGGGATATGTGTTTGAATCTGACAAAAACCGATTTGTGCTGCGCAAAGGTCCCATTTTCACGAATATTTTGCTGGCTGATGAGATCAACCGCGCCTCACCCAAAACTCAATCCGCGCTGCTGGAAGCCATGCAGGAATATCAGGTGACAATGGAAGGTGAAACGCAGGAACTGCCTGATCCGTTCATGGTGATCGCCACTCAGAACCCGATCGAATACGAGGGGACGTTCCCGCTGCCCGAAGCGCAGCTTGACCGCTTTATGGTGAAGCTCTCCATCGGGTATCCCACACCGGATGAAGAAGATGAGATCCTCAAACGCCGCGCGGACAGAAAGGCGGATGTTGTGCCCCTAAATTCGGTGATCACGCCGGAAATATTTTTGCAAATGCGCGCCGCGGTGGAAAACATTCATGTTGACGCGGATGTACGCCGTTACATGGTCAACCTTGTCGACCGGTCGCGGGCATACCGGCAGGTGGCTGTGGGCGTTAGTCCGCGCGGGTCATTGGCATTGCTTAAACTCTCACGGGCGTGGGCGGCCATTCATGGGCGAGATTATGTCATTCCGGATGATGTCAAACAATTCATTCAACCCGCTCTGGCCCATCGTATTATCCTGGATCCCAGTCTATGGGATGTGAAGAAATCGGAAAACCGGGTGATCGATGAACTAGTTGCAACAGTTCCTGTGCCGGTTCTGAAGTTGGAATATGACGGATAAAGTCAGGGTACTCAGCGCGGTCATACTCGGATTGCTGGTCGCTGCCATGATCACCCGCAATGGTGATGTGGCCTGGTTAACCCTGCCTGTTTTGACATATCTGGGAATAGGTCTGTGGCAATCACCGGATATGAAGGTTTTACGTCTGAATGCATCGCGATCCATTAAGCAAATCAGTCAGAATGGGCAAATCCGGGTGGATGCCGCCGTTACAGTTGAGAATGCTTCAACTGAGTCAACGGCAGTCTGTATAAAAGACACGCTTCCAGAGTATGCCAGTCAAATTGACGGCAGCCTCATGGAATGGGCGTTCCTGCGGCCGGGTGATTCTGTGGACGTGAAATATTCATTTACGGCAGCGCGCGGAGATTTCGTCTGGGAAAACATACAGGTGACCGCATCTGATCCCCTTGGGGTTCTTTCGGTAAAACGAGTCTTACCCGCCCGTGGTGACATTCAGGTGAGGCCGTCTTTCCATAAGTTTAAAGCCATACCGCTTCGTCCGCGCAGTACACTGCATTCGCCCGGATCCATTCCCGCCAGGCTGGGGGGCAATGGCACGGATTTTTATGGCGTGCGCGAATATCATGCCGGTGATCCATTGAGGTCATTGGACTGGCATCAAACGGCGCGGCACCCGAAGAAATTTTTCACCCGTGAATTTGAGCAAGAAGAGATTGCTGAAATTGGTCTTATCCTTGACGCTCGCCCGTCTGTTGAGTTGCGCGTAAACGGCGAGAGTCTGTTTGAGCATGGAGTCACCGCGGCTGCGTCACTGGCAGAGATGTTTATTCACCAGGGACATCGTGTCAGCCTGATGGTATTTGGTAAACACACATCTATCGCCTTCCCCGGATATGGCAAAATCCAATTGCGCCGAATCATGAACTGCCTTTCAAGGGCAAGGGTGGAATTTGACGGACATTCATCACCGCATATCGATTTCCTGCCCATCCGTATGTTTCCTGTGCGATCCATGATCATCGTGATCAGTTCGCTAACGTCCAGTGACATGCCACTTTACCAGCGTTTACGTGCCAGCGGCTACCAGGCTTTATTGATCAGCCCGAATCCCATTGATTTTGCCGTCACAGAAACATCCGGCGACCCCTATTACAAATTAGCTGTTCGAACGACCCGCATCGAGAGAAGGCTAATTCTTAATTCCATCGCCGCGTTGCAGGTTCCGGTCATTGACTGGAATGTAAACCAGCCGTTATTCCCGCTGGTACGTAGCGCGCTGACGCGGTCACGTGGACAAGGGATTTAACAAAAATGCAGCAGCAACCGCGGTTCTTACGAAGTTATGTGTTTTTTATCAGTCTCGCCATGATGGTGATATGTCATGCCGCCGCGTTTTTCTTGATAGGTGAGTGGATCGGTTTAATAAGTGCCTTGGGGTTGGGTGTCTTGTGGTTTTTACTACACAAACGTAACAACCGGTGGCTGCCGCATGTGTTATTGATCCTCTCACTGGCGGTTTCTGCCGCCGCCATTATTTCCGGCGGATATCCCATTTTCGGGATGGCAGGTTCTGTTTTTGCCCTGGTGGTGTGGGATGCGCATCAGTTGATTTGCGATCTCCACGGAATTCCACAGACGGAAACCATCAGCCGGTTTGAGCAGCATCATCTGCGATCATTGGCACTGGCTATGGGCGTTGGTCTGTCAATCGCGATCATTGGTCGGTTTATCAATCTAAAGGTACCATTCATTCTACTGTTCGCGATTATTCTGCTCATACTGTTCGGGCTTGACAGATTATGGTCACAACTCGCGCGGTATAAATAACATTAAATAGAATAAATGTCTTATAATTAAAGGTGACCAACCATTCGATGGGGAGAGCCAAATGCGTATCGGATTTTTCACCGATAAATCCCATTCACCTGAGCCTGAAGAAATTCGCGGTATTCTGGGCTCCTGTTTACCAGTGTGGGAAGAATTGCTGACTCATATCCGCCAAACGTACCATCCTGTGGAAGATTTTAAATTCCTGTACGGTAAGAATTATGGCTGGGCGGTCCGTTTCCGGTTAAAAGGCAAGTTGTTGACCTCTTTATATCCGGCGGAGGGTTATTTTTCGGCACAAATCATAATGAGCCCGGTCGAAGTGGATACAGTGCAGTCAATGAATATGGGCAGGAATGTAAGACAGGCGATTGACTCAGCCACTCCGTATCCGGAAGGCCGCTGGCTGTTTATCCCGGTGCAAAACCGGGACGATCTGGCGGATATCACCCGACTTTTGGAAATTCACGCGCGGTCAAAAAGGGCGTAAAAACCTCCACTCATCACGGAATTATCACTGAACCAGGAGAGTCTATACATAATGAATAACGAGTTAATTCAGCAGTTCGCGCATACATGGCGGACATTTGATGCCATCGTGAGTGATTTTGATACCAATGCGTGGCTGCATACCGGCCGCGGAGTGATCACGCCGGCAAGGCTTTCATTACACCTTTTGCAGAGCATCCAGTATTACATCGAAGATGACACATTCTCCGCTTTTGCTTCAGGCCGGGATTTCCATCAAAATTGGGAGACGATGAGTGATGAGGAACTTCCGTCAAAGGATGATATCCGGGCAGCTATTCATGATCTTAGAGGTTTGACAGAAAATTGGCTGCGGAATGTGGAACTCCAGTCCGTCAATACAACATTTGACTGGGCCGGGAAGACCAAAATGGGTGTGGTGATCTTCATCCTGCGTCACTTTGTGTATCATATGGGTGAGTTAAGTTCCCTGTTGAATGAAAGCTGGAATGGAAAAGCCAATGATAATTTTAAGAACACAGTCTCTCTGGTTTCATAACCGGGTTAGTCTATCAGGAGCCTGGTAGCGTATGTGTACCAGTTTTGTGTACCGCAAAGAAAACGTGCTGATCGGCATGAATTTTGATAACAACGGTATGAAATACCGGGTTTTAGCCAACCAGGGCAAAGGTTTCCTCGTCTCAGTCGAAGTAAATGTCGGTATCCATTCATTGAACCTTACTATCCATGAAAGGAATCCACTATGAGCAACGATCTCATTGAAGAAAATGTATCCTGGGTTACTCCCTGGTTTCTTGAACCGTACAGTGTAGAAATTGATCTGACGGCGTCAGAGCGGGATGTGTTGGACGAAATTTCATCCCGCTGGTCAACATCTGACAAGATTGTATTGTTTGAAGACCTGAGTGAACGTTTCGGCCGCGATTTTGTCGGACGGATCATTGACCGGGTTGTGGCCGCGCATATTCAGCCCGAATGGGAGGAAAACGGCCGGAAAGAGCCGTCCAATAATCTGGATGACTTCATCCGGCTTCTGTGGGAACCGCTGCCAGCCGCTGGTTTTGATGTCTCCATTGAACACATGCCGGAAGGGGTTCAGATCCATTGCACCCGCTGCCCGCACGCCGACATCGGCCGGCGGAATAACGCGGCGTTCTGGTTTTATCACCTTGTTTGCAGCGGCGACCCGTATGCCGCGGCGGGTTTTAACCCGCGGATCGGTTTCCGCCGGACTCAGACTCTCATGGAGGGGCATCCGTGTTGTGACCATTTTTATTTCATCAAACCATAAATTGAATTCTGTTTGATTGAATTCGAGGGTGGTCACCGGGATAATATAAAATATGTTAATATATAAGTAATGTTATATATTACGATTTTATGGAGAAACCGATGGAAAAGTATCCGGTTCTGGCGCAGAAATTATTCAGAAAGCAGATTATCTTTGCCAGCGTTATGAGCGTTACAGCCCTCATTTTAGGGTTAGTGTATCGTGAGGTTTCACGTGGATTCTTTAAAAATTTGAACCTGGAGCAGCAACTTGTTTACGGTCATGATATGAGCCTTGTGCATGGACATACATTCCTTCTGGGTGTTGTCATACCGGTTGTGTTGGCGTGTTTTGTGCTCATTGTTCTTACCAATCTGAACGAAAAGCGATTAAAGAACATAAACTTAAGATTTTCCGCGTATATGATCGCCGCATTGGTTGCATTGGCTTTGATGGTATACAAGGGTTTGTCATTTATTATCGGGGCGGGTATTCCTTTAGAAACGATTGATGCTGGTTTATTCTTCGGAAACCGCGTTCTACGCGGAACCTTATTTGGACTTTCACACATCACCATCTTTTGGTCAATTGGTGAAATAATGACGGGGTTGGCGCTTTCAACCCGGATACAAAAAAAGGGATAAGTTGCAAAACTCTTTTTATAACCTGGAACAATTCTTGTACGATTGTTCCAGGTTGTTTTTATACCTTTAGCGAAAAAGGTTTTTTCTTAATCCACAGTGAAAGTGGGCTTTTGCCAGCCATTTCTGTGAAATTAATTTCCGTGCGATATTCGAAATTTTTGACTGTTTTTCCACTTTGAGTGATAGCGGTAATTCTGTTTAATGTTTCAACTCCATTCTTAAAATAATTAGAAAGAGAGATAAGCATGAAATGGTACATCGTCCGTCACGCGGAAAAAGAGAAAGGCGATTTCTACAACCCGAAGCTGCGTCATCAGGATGAACCGATCAGTCAAAGAGGGCAAAAACAGGCGGAACAATTATGGGAATTTTTCTCTGCACGGCCGGTCAATGGTATCTATATCAGTCAATACCAGCGAACCGGGCAGACGATACAGTTTGTTAGTAAAAAGAACGGTCTTCATCCTGTTGTGGATGAACGATTGAACGAAATCGACAACGGCCTGATCGATTCTTTGCAGGAAGACGAAATTCAGGCGCTTTACCCCGAAGTGTGGAACGGCTTTAAAGAACGGAACCATGATTTCAAATTCCCGCAGGGTGAAAGTGGAGAAGACGCGCGCCGCCGGATTGCTTCATTCATGGCTGACAAAATGCAGGCTGACCGGAATATCATTGTGGTCTGCCATGAAGGGCTGATCCGATTGTGGATTTGTCACCTTATGGGATTGCCGGTGTACCGAAGATGGGATTTCAAGGTGGACTTTTGCGGTATCACAGAGATAGAGTTTGAACCGGAATTCAACAACTGGCGGTTGATCCGTTTTAACCAGGTTGTGATCTAAGTTTTGTAGTTTCGTAAGGAATGAAAAAATGGATATGCAGAATATACCCTTCGGGTTGACCGAATGGGAAAAAATTCCGGTTACCGAACATAAAGGCGAGACTGGAATGGCGTACTGGCGCACACAGCAGTTCGGCCCTATTCGCGTGCGCATGGTGGAATACACACCGGGCTATCTGGCGGACCACTGGTGTAAAAAAGGTCACATTCTGCTTTGCCTGGAAGGTGAACTGCGTACCGAACTGGATGACGGGCGAACGTTCGTCCTCACCCCCGGCGTCAGCTACCAGGTGGCGGATAATGCTGAAGCCCACCGGTCGTCCACACAAACCGGGGCGAAACTGTTTATTGTGGATTGAGCCATGGCGCAATTGGATATTAACTTCCGCCGGTTAACCCCGGCGGACGAACCTTTTCTGTGGGACATGCTCTACCTGGCAGTTTATGTGCCGGAAGGCAGTCCCCTGCCGCCGCGCGATATTATCCATAATCCGGATTTGGCCCGTTATGTGGACGGCTGGGGCAGGCCGGGTGATGACGGATTCGCGGCGCTTGACGGGGATAAACCGATTGGTGCTGTCTGGATCCGTCTCTTAAACGGGAAGAATAAAGGCTACGGTTATGTGGACGATGAAACGCCGGAACTCTCTATCGCCGTTTTGCCGGAATATCGCGGCATGGGCATTGGCCGTACGTTGATGCGCCACATACTGGAATCAACCTTACCGAAATACTGGGGAATAAGTTTAAGCGTAAGCCGCGAAAACCCGGCTGTACAGTTATATGAATCCTGTGGTTTTAAAACCGTGGCAGATGATCCAACCACGCTGATCATGGCTGTTCGCGGATAAATCCTTCCGGTCGAACAATCCGTATCATATCGTGACCTGCCCGATCAGGAAGGCCAGCACAACCAGCGTGGCGCCGATGTAAATGCCTTTCATGCATTTGCGTTGTGTGCTTACATCGTCAGTACGCAAGAGGCGTAGGGAAAAGTAAATGATCACGGTGTCTACAGCCAGGATCGTTAATCCATATATCGCACCCATCAATCCTGAAATAACCGGGATCCACCCCAACAAAATGACCAGCCCCCACATCACAACGGCGGCGCGCAACGCAAAAGGTTTCCCCATTGAGCGGGCTATAGACCGCGCCCCGCGCTGCTGGTCACCTTCCAGGTCCAGCGCGTCACCGGTGATCTCTTCGCCCAGGTCTATGAAAAAGGCCATCAGGGCAAAGACCCACACCAATGTGTTCCAGGGCTGCCCGACGGTCATGGCGCCCAGAATAAAGGTGAACGCCACGGATGAGCTGACCATCAGATTGCCCGGCAGGCCGCTTTCTTTGTAACGCCAGTTGTAGAGAAAACCGATAACCCAGAAAAAGAGGGTGAAGATGAAGCATACCGGCCCCAGAAATAATGCTGGAATAAGGCCCAATAAGGAGATGAAAACTCCCAGCAGAACGGCTTCCTGCCGGGTGACGGCGCCCGAAGGCAGCGGCCGCTCCGGCGCGTTGACTTTGTCCACCTCGAAGTCAAAATAATCGTTGACAACAAGAGCCGCGCCGGAGCACCCGAACGCGCACAGAAATCCGAGAAGGGTGACCGGCCATGAGGCGAGATGCCCTGTCGCAATGATCTGTCCGCCCACCGTACATAACCCGGCGGCCAGTGAAAGATCCGGACGGAACAGGCGGATAAGGCCTTTGATCTTTTTGCTATTCATAGTTTTATTTTGCCTAATCTGGTAAATCGATGGCTACATCCGCTCCGATATTGATGCAAGGCCTCCGAATTCCATCATATAAAATGCGTGTTGAAGGCAGATTCTTGGGTAGTGAATAACCTATTTTATCCAGAATACCGGTATCCTTCACCTCCAACATTCGGGACGCTATTCCACCAGCCTTTACAATTCACTTTATCAAACACTGAAAGGTGCAAAATGTTCCATACCATTCCCTCTGCCATATCAGCCCGCATGCTCTACCTGGAAGAGATCGATACCCGCGATCGTGCGGACAACACCCCCCGTTTGCAACGTCTCCGGCAAATTCCGCCGGAAACCGGACGGTTCATTGCCTTGATGGCCGTTGGCGCACCGGAGGGAGAGATTGTTGAAATCGGGACCTCTGCCGGATATTCCACCCTTTGGCTGACTCTCGCTGGCAGGCAGGTGACCACTTTCGAAATTCTACCGGAAAAAGTTGCTCTGGCCCGCGAATCATTTGCTTCCTGTGGTGTTAATCACCAGATCACTCTCGTGGAAGGAGATGCCCGCGATTATCTGAGTGGTATCAAAAATATCGCATTCTGCTTTCTTGACGCAGAAAAAGAAGTGTATGCCGATTGTTATGACCTGGTGATTCCCCGATTGGTTCCGGGAGGTTTGCTGGTGGCTGATAACGCCATCAGCCATCAGGCTACACTTCAGCCGCTAGTTGACCAGGCTCTGGCGGATCCCCGGGTAGACGCGTTGGTCGTGCCCCTGGGAAATGGCGAACTTGTCTGCCGGAAGATATAAAAACAAAAGACTCCGGATTTTGTCCGGAGCCTCTTGTATTTTTATTTCTACCAATAATTAATCCCGGCCGTGAACGTGAAGCAGTTCATGTGCCAGGTGACTGCCGGCTTCTCCCAGAAATTCCTGGTACAGTTTCTGGATGGACGGATTTTCGTGAGACTTGCGCACAGCCTGGTTGCGGTCAATATGGTACAGGCCGCTGATACGCTGCTCGATAACCTCGTCACGGTTGTGGGTGTATGGCTGTCCGCCGCCATTCACACAGCCGCTGGGGCAGGCCATGATCTCGATGATGTCATAGTGTTCTTCGCCTTTGACAATTTTCTCGAGGACCTTGCGGGCGTTACCCAATCCGGAAAGCGCCGCGACGCGCACGGTTCGTCCGTTAATATCTACTGAGGCTTCGCGGATACCCTGGGTTCCGCGTACGGCCATGAAGTTGACATCGTCCAGCGTCTTTCCGGTAAATTTCTCATACACGGTGCGCAGGGCGGCTTCGAGCACGCCGCCGGTGGCGCCAAAGATGACACCGGCGCCGGTGGATTCACCCAGCGGATCGTCGAAGGATTCTTCGGGCATGTATTTCAGGTCAACCGCGCCTTCTTTCAACATCTTCGCCAGTTCGCGGGTGGTGATGGAGTAGTCCACATCCTGCAGGCCGTTGGATTTCTGATACGGAAGGTTAGCCTCGTATTTCTTGGCGATACAGGGCATCACGGAGACCACGACCACATCTTTGGGGTCCATGCCCATCTTCTTGGCGTAGTAGTTCTTAGCGATGGAGCCGGTCATCTGTTGGGGTGACTTGCAGGTGGATGGCATATATTTCAGGCTGGGGAAATGATAATCAATGAAGTTGATCCAGCCGGGGCAGCACGAGGTGAGGATGGGAAGGTTCTTATTTTCCTTCAACCGTGACATGATCTCGTTGGCTTCTTCAATCACGGTCAGGTCAGCGCCGAAGGTGGTGTCAAAGACGGCGTCAAACCCGAGGCGGCGCAGGCCGGCCACCATTTTGCCGGTGACGATCTGTCCGGGGTTCATACCGAACTCTTCGCCAATGGCCACACGCACCGCCGGGGCGACCTGCACAATAACCTTTTTCGCGGGGTTAAACAGGGCATCCCAGACTTCAGAGATGTAACCCACACCGGTGAGGGCTGCCGTGGGGCACACGCTGACGCATTGGCCGCAGTACACGCAGGGGGATTCGATGATGGGTTTCTTTTCAGCAGGAGCAACCACGGTGCTAAAGCCGCGGCCAAACGCGGTAAGCGCGCCAACCGTCTGCACTTCATTGCACATCACTTCGCAGCGGCGGCACATGATACATTTTTCGGGGTCGCGTTTCAACGCGCCGCTGGATTTGTCGATTTCGTGATGGGCGCGTTCGCCGCGGTAGCGTTGGGTGTTGATGCCGAACTCCCAGGCCAGTGACTGCAGTTCGCAGTCAGTGGACTTGGCGCAGATCAGGCAGTCAAACGGATGGTTGGAGAGGATCAATTCCAGATTCTTGCGGCGGGCAGCGAGCACCCGTTTTGAATTTGTGGTGATCTTCATACCCTCGGCTACCGGAGTGGCGCATGAAGGGGGCAGGTTGCGTCGGCCTTCCACTTCCACCACGCAGATACGGCAGGAAGCTACATTGTTCAGGAATCCGGCCTTTTCAAGGTGAAGGTAGCAGAGTGTGGGGATGCGGGTGTTGACGGTTTTCGCTGCTTCCAGAACAGTGGTCCCTTCGGGAACACTGACCTGTTGATTATCGATCGTTATGTTTACCATTTGCACTGTACTCCTTACCTTAATTCCGTGTAATAGCGCCGAAGCGGCATTTCGTCATACAGGCACCGCACTTGATACATTTGGACTGGTCAATAACATGCGGCTGTTTGGCGCTGCCGGTAATACAACTCACCGGGCAGTTGCGGGCGCAGGCGGTACAACCGATACATTTATCGGGGATGATCTCGTATTTCAACAATTTCTGGCAGACGCCGGCGGGGCAGCGTTTTTCTTTCACATGGGCTTCGTATTCGTCCCAGAAATATTTCATGGTGCTGATCACCGGGTTCGGGGCGGTTTGTCCCAGACCGCAAAGTGAAGTATCCATGATGGTTTGGGAAAGGTCTTTCAGCTCGCGCAGGTCGGCTTCGGTGCCGCGGCCTTCGGTGATATCGGTGAGGATCTCGAGCATGCGTTTGTTGCCAATGCGGCAGGGGGCGCAGCGGCCGCATGACTCTTCCACGGTGAATTCGAGGTAGAAACGGGCGATGTTGACCATGCAGTCGTGATCGTTCAGTACGATCATACCGCCGGAGCCCATCATGGAGCCAATGGACATCAGGGATTCATAGTCAATCGCGGTATCCAGGAATTGAGCCGGGATACATCCGCCGGAAGGGCCGCCGGTCTGGGCGGCTTTGAACTGAGCGCCATCACGGATGCCGCCGCCGATATCGTAGATGATCTCGCGCAGCTTAGTACCCATAGGCACTTCCACCAGTCCGACGTTGTTAACCTTGCCGGCCAGAGCGAAGACTTTGGTTCCTTTGGATGTGGCAGAACCGAGTTCGGCAAATTTCTCCGCGCCTTCCTGGAAGATCAGCGGAATGTTGGCCAGAGTTTCCACATTGTTGACAATGGTGGGTTTTTCCCAAAGGCCGGCTTGCGCAGGGAAGGGCGGTTTATTGCGGGGTTCGCCGCGGCCGCCTTCAATGGAGTGGATCAGGGCTGTCTCTTCACCGCAGACGAACGCGCCGGCGCCGAGACGGATATCGATGTCAAAACTGAAGTCAGTACCAAGGATGTTCTTTCCGAGCAGGCCGTATTCGCGAGCCTGGCTGAGGGCGATTTTCAAGCGGTTGACAGCCAACGGGTATTCCGCGCGAATGTACACATAACCCTGGCTGGCTCCAATGGCATACCCGGCAAGGGCCATACCTTCGATCACGCTGTGGGCGTCGCCTTCCATGACAGAGCGGTCCATGAACGCGCCGGGGTCGCCTTCATCCGCGTTGCAGATAACAAACTTCTCATCGGATTCGTAGAATCGGGCGAATTCCCATTTTTTGCCAGTGGGAAAACCGGCGCCGCCGCGTCCGCGCAGACCGGAGCGTTTTACTTCATCAATTACCTGGGCAGGGGTCATCTGGGTAAGGGCTTTACCCAATGCCTGGTAACCGGAATTGGCGATGTATTCTTCAATTTTTTCCGGATTGATCAGGCCGCAATTGCGCAGGGCAACGCGTTTTTGCAATTTGTAGAAAGGAATCTCGTCAGAGGTCGAAATTTTTTCTTTTTTGGCTGGATCTTCGTAGAGTAAGCGGGAGACCAGCTTGCCAGATTTCAGGTGCTGTTCCACGATTTCGGGAACATCAGCCGGAGTCACCTGCACATAGAAGGTGTTTTCCGGGAATATTTTGACGATCGGACCTTTTTCGCAGAAGCCGAAACAGCCAGCGATGGAGACGTCTACAGATTCTTGCAGCTTATTTTCCGCGATCAACCGTTCAAATTCAGAAAGAATGACGGTGCTTTCGGAAGACTGGCATCCGGTTCCGCCGCAGATCAACACGGTGCGGGTGGTAACTGAAGTCTTACCATCTTTCCGGGAATGAAGCAGGGGCTGGTATTTCTTGTAGGCTTCCTGCAATTTCTCAAAAGAATCGATCTTAGGCATTGACGGCCTCCTCCTCAACACTGTGCTCCACGAGGTAATCTTCCAAAACTTCGCGGACCTTACCGGCTTTCATCTTCCCGTAAACCTTTTGATTAATAGTGACAACCGGCGCGAGGCCGCAGGCGCCCACGCAGCGAAGGCTTTCAATGGAGAATTTTCCGTCTTCACTCACCTGACCGGATTTAATACCCAGCACAGATTCAAATTCCTGCAGCACTTTATCTGCTCCGTTAACATAGCAGGCAGTGCCCAGACAGATACTGATCTGGATCTTCCCCTTGGGCGTAGTGGTGAAGTAGTTATAGAAGCTGACGACACCGGATACATCCGCCTGGGGAATACCGTACTTCCTGGCAATATGCATCTGCACCACGTCGGGAAGATAACCGAACAGGTTCTGCGCATAATGCAGCGTCTGGATCAGAGTGTCTTTTCGGCGTGGACTTTCAACATCGATATGCAGAGCATCGATGTATTCGTCCAATTGCTTGAAAGACGGGTGCCCTGTCAGGTCACAACAGGGTGTTTTTTGCACAACGTCACTCATAGGAGCTCCTCCATTAAGAATTTTCATTTAATAAATTCTTCTCAGACAAGACGGCAGACGATGAATTTGGTTCAACGTCCGGCAGGTCAAAACCTGAGAACCGGAACTGCTGAAATTTCGCATCATGGGTGTTCACACAGGCATATCTGCCCAGAATAGCTGTAGGGAAAAATAACATTTGCTGCGCCAGTTGTTGAACTTCTTCCGGGTCATGGGTAACCAGTAAAACGGTGAGATTCGGATAAGTTTTCAACAAATGCTCAATAATGATTTTTTTTGCTTCCCGGCCGATGGACTGGAATGGTTCGTCCATCATGATGAAGCATGGGTTTTGTAATAAACCACGGATCAGGGAAACTTTCTGTTTCATTCCACCCGAAAGCTGATAGGGGTAGTGTTTCTTGAATTCTTTCAACCCGCAAACTGACAGCCAGGAATTAAATGATTGAAGGGTTTCCATGGTGACAGCCCTGTCACGTAATTTGAATGGCAGGAGGATGTTTTCCTCCACCGTCATATAGGGAAACAGTCGCGGTTCCTGAAAGAGCACTACCGGATGTTCCACATTAACACGTACTGTGCCGGTATCAGGTTTCTGCAATCCGGCGAGGATCTGGATGAGCGTGGTCTTACCGGCACCGGAGGGGGCAAATACGGCAGTTCGCCCTCCGGCAGGGATAGCGAACGTGAGATCATCGATCACAGGTTGTGATTCGAAGCTTTTACTGAGGTGAGAAACAGAAACCATATCCGCCATCATGGACTAATTCGCGTAAAAGAACTTCTTCAAAAGAGTTCGGGAGAGCAGGGTGAGGCAACCCTGGTACACCAGAGTGACAACCAGCAACAGGGCAAGATAAAAGAACACCTCTTTCATGTTGAAGTAAATACGGGCAACGTTCAGCAGATACCCCAGTCCATCCTGTGAGCCGATGAACTCACCCATCAGCACCACTTTGATGGCCAAGCCAAGTCCCAGACTGAGGTTGCTGAGCAGTGTGGGGACCAGCGCTGGCAGGTAGATATAGCGTAGAAAATGTGCCCGGCGGGCGCCCATGGAAACCAGATATTGCTCCAGTGACGGATCGCGCCGGGAGAGGTTGTTGACCGTGTTGATGGTCACAGAAGGCAGGGTCATGCAGATGACCAGCATAATGGGGGTGAGGCTGCCTATGCCGAACACCAGCAGGAAGATCACTCCCAGGATCATTCCCGGTAAAATGTTGGCGGCAGACATCAGCGCGTTGACCGGAGCCTCCCATTTTTTGGAAAAAGCTGCCATGCCAATGAATGAGCCAAGGATAAAGGAAACACCAAACCCGAGGAAGACGCGCCAGGCCGTGACAGCCAGATGATGCGTGAATCCTTCGGGCAGGAATCCAGGGAAGGCGTACGCTACTGCCAGCGGTGAGGGGATGATGTAGACCGGGTAAAAAGCCGACACCAATCCCCAGACACCGATAAACAGCAGGAACGCTATTCCTTCATTTCGCAGGGATGTAATAAAAGTCTTTGTATTTGTCATTCAGCGGTTTTCCGATCAGTTCGTAATACCCTGAAACACTGTGCTTCATCTCTTCACCGATCAAAACCGAATAGTGCATCCGGTTGACGGCTTTTACCAAAATCTTCTCCGGTTGTTTGAACCTGTCTTTTACGCGAGAAACAGCTTCTTCCGGGGATTCTTCAGTCAATTTCACAGCATCGGCCAGCGCGGTATTGAACGCTGCCAGGTCTTCTGTGTGGGTTTCAGCCCATTCGCGTTTGACGAATGCCGCTACCTGTGGGTAACCATCTGTCTGGCCGGTGGCTTCGTTCCAGGACTTGTAGAGGTCCAGCGACACGTTCAGGCCGGGCTGCCCTTCTACCAGGGAAACGAACGGTTCCGGCAGCACAACGGCTTTGGCTTTGCCCTGTTTGAGCAGAGCCACGGAAGCATCGAACGGGGAGTACACCGGTTTGAGGTCTTCACCCCATTTGAGGCCTTCTTTGCCAGCCAGGAATGATGTGGCTTCTTCAATCGGAGAACCCTGGAAGGGAATATAGATTTCCTGACCTTTCAGGGCAGAGAAGTTATCCACTTTTTCGCCATTCGTCACCAGAAAGGACATACCGGTGACATAGGTGTTGATGATCTGCACGGGAGCTTCATTGCGGTACAGGTCAACGCCAACGGACAGGCCGTTCACCAGGATGTCGATGTCACCGCGCAGGAAGGCTGTGTTGGCCTGTGAGTTGTTCTCAATGACCTGCACTTCGGCACCGTCAATTTTGGAAGCGGCGATCAGCAGCGGAATGGACGATGGAGTAGCCGGACCGGCGATCACCAACCGGGCGGTGCGCGCCGGAGCGGCCTGGGTAGCGGCTTCGGTGGGGACAACTGTGGGGGCAATTGTGGTCTGCGCGGCAGAACAGCCGGTAACGGTCAACGCGGCGGACAATACCGCGAAAGAGACAAATTTGTTCAAAAATGTGTGGAAGAAACTAGACATATTTTCCTGCTCAACTTTCGTCCAATCGGATTATCTGCTGCAAGGCCCGCAGATCTTGTGAAAAACATCACGATCAGGATTATAGTGTGAAAGTAGACAAATTCTCTCCACGTTAGTAAATTTCAATAAAAAAGATGATTTTTAATGGTCACAAATATTTATCCGGTATCAGCGCATTGGTGGTTGATTTTTGTTTTAATTTCATTTTGACCGGAGCTTGATTCAGGCATACTTCATAAGCCTGCCGGGCAGGTTATTCAACGGATGCGCCACCTTTCATAGGAGAGGCTGGCCAAATTTCTCTGAAATTAATTAACTTGAGAGAGGTGAAAAAACAGCGTTGTTTTTCGGTTTTGGCAGGAATTCGGGGTGAAAACCTGGAATGAGTGATGAGTTGAAAGGCGGGAAGAAGGCTAAAACTGCCATTACGTCCGGTCTTTAATTTGTAACATATTGATCGGGCCGGTACAAATAAAAAATGTATATAAAGCCCGGTAATCTGTTGACATATAGTTTATATATATGTACAATTTATATCACTTAACAATATGGAGAAACCCATGCTGGCTGAAATCTCGAATGAATTAAAGACCCTGTTTTCCATAACTCTCAAACAGTCGATGGATAATTTCCAAAAATACCTGCAACAAAATGATGTCACCCCTACCCAGATGAATATGATGATCCATCTGTACTATATGGGTTCCTGTGAGATCACCCGCATGTCGGGATTGATGGAGACAAACAAGAGCGCGGTCAGCCAACTGGTTGACCGTATGGTTAACCAGGGATTACTGGAACGAACGGAAGTACCCGGTGACCGTCGTTTGCGCGAATTACATCTGACAGACTATGGAAAGAAACTGGTTGAGGGCGGACTCAGAGCACGCCAGGAATGGTTTGAGGTGGTTTGCGCCAGCCAGCCGGTGGAACGGCAGAAGGAAATCTATCAGGCACTTTGTCTGTTTAACCGGATTTTTTCCACCGGTGCGATTGAAAGCCGGTAGAGATGCAATTCAACTTGATTAGTTCATCCCGGTGACCATGGGATGTTCTTCAATGATTCAAAAATCAGGAAAGGATAATGCGTTTTCTCGATAGGAAAACACTGGTACAAGAAAATGCGGATTGTTGTCGCCGGCGCGGCCGGAAACCTTGGTTATGAAGTGACATCAGTGCTATCAGAGCTTGGCCACGATGTAGTGGCCATTGATAGGAATATTAACCGCTTGGAACCGCTGCGGGAAAAATTAGCCGATTTGCATGCGGTTGACCTCCGGCAGCCGGAAGGGTTGGACGGTCTGCTGGAAACAGCTGATCTGGTCGTCACCACGGTTGGCATCGGACGGCCAAAAAAACTGAGCGATTTTCACGATGTGGATTACCAGAGCAATCTCAACCTTCTGAACGCCGCGAAGAAAGCCGGCATACAGAGTTTCATCTATATCTCCGTTGCCGGTGTGGATACTGACCTATCCGTCCCGTTGTTAAAGGCCAAATATGATTTTGAAAAAGAACTTACCGGTAGCGGGCTTCATTACCTGATCATCCGCCCGTCGAGTTACTTTACCGATGTCTGGCGTACATTCATGAGTTCCGCGCGCAAAGGTTCGATCACCCTGATAAAAACAGAGAAGGATTATTACTTCAGTCCGGTTCACCCACGAGATGTGGCGGAGTTTATCGCCGCGAACCTCATACCCGATAACCGGATCGTCAATGTGGGTGGGCCGGAGAATTTCTCTTACTCTGAAATATCAAACCTGTGTTTTGATATGCTGAACCAGCCTTCAAAATTTAAGTTGATGTCCGTCTCTTCGTTCAAAACACTTCTATTTTTTATGAAGCCGCTCAATCCGGCCCTGTGGAGTGTGTTCCGGTTCCTGTTGTGGGCCAGCACCACTGATCTGACCTGCCCGGCCGTGGGGTCACGCACAGTGCGTGACTACCTGCGCGAGCAACTGTCCAACCAGTCCGAGTCATTATCTTGATTTTTTTGGAGAAAGAATGTCACCCTCATTGCTCACTATACTCCCCGTCCTGGCCGTCATTACTCTGGCCATTACCGCTGTCGGTTTCCGCCGCATGGTGTACTTCCTTAATATTGGTTATGCTTTCTCAATCGCGGCTGTCGCCGTGGTTTCCGTTATCCTGTTGTGGAAGAATGCCACGATCATGATCTTGCTCCAGGCATCCGCTATTCTGTTCTGGGGATTACGCCTCGGCATTTTCGTCACCCGGCGAGAGTTAAGCGCTGGATATAAAAAGGAACGTGCCCGCATTGATAAGGAATACGGAGGTATCACCCTGCCCATCAAATTCGCCATCTGGATCTCGGTCAGCGTGCTGTACCTGATGATGGTTTCACCGCTTCTGTTCAGCCTCGAAGCACCGGCTGGCGGCATGGCAGCCACCGTATTTCAATTCATTGGCTTTGTTCTGATGGTTGGAGGATTGGCTCTTGAAGGTATCGCTGATCGGCAGAAATCTGCGTTCAAATTACAGAATCCGACTGCCTTCTGCCACACCGGCCTGTATAGCGTCATTCGCTGCCCGAACTACCTGGGCGAGATCATCTTCTGGATCGGTACCTGGGTGATGGGCATCGGTTTTTACAAGACCGTGCTGGAATGGGTAGTCAGCCTGATCGGCATGGTCTGTATCGTCTACATCATGTTTGGTTCTGCCAGACGACTGGAAAAGACCCAGATCTCCCGCTATGGAAACCTGCCGGAATTTCAGCAGTACTCCCGGGCTGTTCCCATCCTTATTCCCTGGCTGCCTTTGTATACCCTGCAAAAGAAATAACACGCTCTCATCGATCCTGAAAGAAGGAACCATGTCAACTGCCGTGCAACACATCATCATTAAGATTGCCATCTTCTGGGTTCTATTTTTAATCCTGCATTTCTCGTATGACTGGATCAAGACCCCGTTAGTCGCCGTATTCAGCGGCACCAATGAGTCCTTCATGCAGCATGCCAAGATCGGCTTTCTGGCGTATTCGTTGGCTTCCATTGCTGAATTCTTCCTGTGGGGCAGCCAGGCGTCTAGCCCGGGATCGTTCCTGTACGCCCGCCTGGTCACCTCGATGGCCCTGCCCTGGGTTATGTTCATTGTGTACTATACCGCCCCCGCGTTTTACGGCAAACCCATGCCGACCATCCCGCTGGAGATCGTGTACGCGAACATCATCCTTCTGGTTATTGGCGTTATTCTGGCGTTATTTGAACCGGGGCTGGAGACAATCACTTATTCGCTTCGCGGAGAGATCATTCTCTGGTCATTGTGGGTTCTGGGTCTTGTCGAAATGGTTATTTTCACGTTCCGGCCTCCGTGGGCAGATTTCTTCCGATCTGATTTTGAAGGGAAATGAAATGTTTTAGTGCCTTTTATCAGGTGGATTCAGCATTGAATCCACCTGTTCGTTTTTAATAATATTAGAGATAATGTACTGACCGGATGCGATATACTGCTCCCTATTGCTACCGGAAATCATCGGGGAAATATCCCGCGGCAACTATTTAAGGATAATTAAAACTATGGAGAAGACATTATTAAAGACTGGTATCAACCTGGGAGGTTGGATTTCACAGTATCCCGCGCTTGACCATAACCATTTCAAATCCTTCATCACCGCGGCTGATATTGACCGTATCGCCGGTTGGGGTTTTGACCACGTCCGCCTGCCGGTGGACTACCCCGTGATTGAAGATGATGCCCGCCCTGGTGTACTGAAGGAAGATGGCATGGCTTACATTGAAGCATGCCTGGAATGGTGCGGAAAATACAAATTGCCTGTCATTCTTGACCTGCACAAAGCACCCGGCTTTGCATTCGATGAGCACGGAAAAGCAGACCTGTTCAATTCTCCATCCCTTCAGGAACGCTTTATCAACCTGTGGAAGCTTATTGCCCAACGGTATGCCGGGAAATTGGAAGACAAACTGGCGTTTGAATTGCTCAATGAGATCACCCTGCCGGATTCTTCCCCATGGAACGCGCTGGTGAAAAAGACTGTAGCCGCGATCCGTGAGATCGACCCGCGGCGGCTAATTGTGGTGGGCGGTAATTACTACAATTCCGCCAGCGAATTGAAAAATCTGGATTTGCTTCCCGATGACAACATTCTGTACACCTTCCACTTTTACCTGCCCCTGAGCGTCACCCACCAGAAGGCACCCTGGGTACCGGTACTGCTGGAATATAACCGAACGATCAATTACCCCGGTGAAAAAGCGGAAGGTTTGGAAAAATTTGTTCACGATTCAACCCATGTATTCGCTGAAGAGGTTGATACCGTATTTGATAAAGAATACCTGCGAACGTGCATGCTGCCGGCTGTTGAATTTGCCCGTAAGAATAACCTGACGGTGTACTGTGGTGAATTCGGCGTTTATGAGGTCGCGCCCATGGCTACCCGCTTGAATTGGACTCGCGATGTGGTGGAATTGTTGAAAGAATATGATCTGGGACACGCGCTCTGGTCATATAAGGCGCTGGATTTTGGTCTGGTGGATAAAGACGGCAACGTTGTCAATGAAGAACTGGTGAAGATTGCAGTTATGCGATAATAAGTCTACTGGTGCGGTGAAGAAAAGAAGGAGACGAGACAATGAAAATCCTATTCATAGGTGGAACTGGTTTGATCAGCACTGCCTGCTCGGAACTCGCGGTCAAACGCGGGTATGATCTGACTATCCTCAACCGTGCGCAGACAAAAAAGATAGCCGTACCCGAAGGCGCCCATCTCCTGACGGCGGATATGCGCGGAGACTTTGATTCGTTGAAAAAATTACTCGACCAACACACGTTTGATGTGGTGGTTGATTGGATCGCTTTTACCCCGGAGCATATTGAACGCGATATCCAGCTTTTTAAAGGCCGCGTGAAGCAATTTATATTCATCAGTTCAGCCAGCGCATACCAGAAGCCGGTCAAGAATTACATTATCACCGAAGAAACTCCTCTGGAGAACCCGTACTGGCAATATTCGCGTGACAAGATCGCCTGTGAAGCTCGGTTGATGGATGCCTACCACAGAGATGGTTTTCCGGTGACCATCATCCGCCCGTCTCTCACCTATGGCTATACCCAGGTTCCCCTGTGCACCGGCAGTTGGCTGCACCCGTACACCATGCTTGACCGCATAAAAAGAGGAAAAAAGGTCATCATCCCTGGTGACGGCACCTCATTGTGGGTGTGCACATGGAATGGTGATTTTGCAGTAGGACTTGTAGGGCTGTTTGGAAATCCGAAAGCTCTGGGAGAGGCCTTTCAGATCACGTCAGATGAGGTGCTCACCTGGAACCAACTTTATGAGCAAACGGCTGACGCGTACGGGGTGAAATTAAATGCCGTGCATATCGCGTCTGATTGGCTGGCTGCCTGGGACCCGGAGGAATATACCGGTTCGCTGATCGGTGATAAGTCGAACAGTGTGGTATTTGACAACAGTAAGATCAAGCGTTTTGTGCCCGAATTTGACTGCAAAGTCACCTGGGCTGAAGGCGTTAAACGCGCGGTGGACTGGTTCGAAGCAGATCCATCACGGCAGACAATTGATGAAGAGGCTAACAAAAAGTGGGACGCGATGATCGCCGCGTACGAAGCATCGCTCCCGAAGAAGAAATAATTCATCTGCTTTGAAGCTCAACAATGGACCGATTTGACCCGGATGAAACCCGGCGATGCTATGACCTTACGGCTGCCGAATACTCGAAGAAATTTGTCAACGAGCTGGATGGTAAGGCTTTTGACCGCAACCTGCTGGAACGCTACGCAAGGATGATCCCCAAAGGGGGGCAGGTGTATGATTTCGGTTGTGGTTCGGGTCACATTGGCCGGTATCTGCAAAACCAGGGACGGCAGAAAGTGGTTGGGCTTGATTTCTCAGAGAAGACCATCGAACAGGCTCGGCAGACTTTCCCGGAAATTGAATTCTATGTGGATGATATGCTTGATTCCAAAATGTCCTCAGAATCAGCAGATGGTATCCTGGCTTTTTATGCCATAGTCCATTTCACGTACCGCGAGGTGAAGCAAGCGCTATTGGAATGGTACCGACTGCTAAAACCCGGTGGGTTGTGTCTGTTCAGTTACCATGTGGGTAAAGATACCATTTCGGTAGAAAATTTTCTGGATGTTCCCGGAGCCGGGGCGACCTGGCGTTTCCTGAAAACAGAACGCATATTGAAACTGGCGGAAAAAGCTGGTTTCCAGCTAACCGAGGCGGTTGAACGCTATCCCTATACCGGGGTCGAACATCCCAGCCGGAGGGCATACGTTATTTTACGTAAGCCAGAACAAATATAACAAATTACAGTATCGCAACCTTCCGGTTAGAAAATGGCATATTCAGCCTGAACTCCTGTATACTTGATACAATCACCAAACAATGTGAATATAACTGCCGGCAGAGAGAACCGATGGTTTTTTCCATAATACTGACCATTCTAGGATTATTTGCTTTGATCAAAGGAAAGATAAAGATCACGGCAAAGAGATGTATCACGTCTGTATTGTCACGTGTTCTTGGACTCACGCTAATTACCGGCGGGTTGATTGGAATTGTGGTGAATCCAATCATTGGTGTATTTATTCTGGCTCTGGCCGTAATTGTTGGTGTGATTTTTGCGCAACAAATCCCGGATGAGGAAGATTTGGCGGCTGAAAACCACAACCCGGGTATTGCCCCGCTGTATCCGGAAATGGCATTCGCCTCCGCGCGGGCATCGTATTTTGCCGGTAATATGCCTTCGTTGAAAAATATTGACTCTTCGAACACACTGCCATTACCGCATGTCTATTCAGAATATATTGTCTATAATATGCGCTCTTCGTTTAAAAAGAAACCCGGACAGCCGCGTCAATGTATCAAATGCGGCGAGCTATTAAAAGCTACTCCATTAAAGCCTTCGATCAGTGTGCGTTCAGACCTCGGCCCCAGAGAATTGAAATCGAATCATCGTTTCTCATATTTGTTTACCTGTGAAAAATGCCACTGGTGGTGTTTTCGCGAAAACTGGAAATCCGGCAGCGTAAACAACTACATCTTTGACTACCTTGTGGTTGGCGCCATTCATGGCAGCGCGATGTCGTCCAATTTATATTCCTCCCCCACATTTAGCGATCAACCGTGGTTGGCAGCCTTACAGGAGCCAAACCTGTACAGTGAATCTGAACCCTTACCTGCTGATCTAAAACGCATCTTTCCGTCTGTACAGGTTGTTGTTCCTCATTACTAATTACAACTACAATATATAAAGAACTCGGAGAATCAAGCCGGTAAAATCACGACCGGTTGGTTTGATTTGAAACTGATCAATCTTGATTATCGATATGAGGTGAATACATGAAGGTCAGATATGGCATCATAGGATTGGGAACCATCTCTAATAAGTTCGCGGACGCGGTCAACCGCGAAAAGGATATTGAACTGGTCTCTGTCGCCGCGCGTGACCAGACCCGGGCGGACGAGTTCGCGAAGAAATATAAAGCCCAAAAAGCGTACGGCAGTTATGAATCCCTGATGAACGACCCGGAGGTGGATATCATCTATATCGGGGTGACCCATAACTTCCATCATGAACTGGTCAGGCAATGTTTGAACAAACACAAGGCGGTGATTTGTGAAAAACCGCTGGTTTTGACGAAGAAAGAAGCCCAGGAACTGGTTGATCTGGCGGAAAAGAACAACACGTTATTAATGGAAGCCATGTGGACACGCTGTATGCCGGCCTACCGCAAGGCGCAGGAATGGGTGCGTGCTGGCAAGATCGGAGAGGTCAGTCTCATCAATGCCAGTTTCTGTTTCCACGGTACGTACGATCCGGAAAACCGCTGGTATAACCCGAAACTGGCCGGCGGCAGCCTGTTTGACGTGGGCGTGTATCCTGTAGAATTCTCGATGGGCATCACCGGCGAACACCCGTCACAGGTGACCGGTGTGGCGAAGATCGCCCCCACCGGAGTGGACGAATCCGCGGCGTTCAGCATGATCTTCCCCGGCGGGGCGGTGGCGTCTCTCGCCTGCGGCTTTACCACCGACGCCATGGATGAGGCTGTTATTTATGGAACCGGCGGTAAGATCGTGGTGGAAAATTGCTTTGGCCTGATGAAAGCCGAACTGTATGAAGGGCGCGATAAAAAGGTGGCCAAATTCGAAGAGAAAGTGCCCAACGGTTTTATCTACCAGGCGAGGCATTGTGCTGAACTATTCCGGGCAGGCAAGATTCAGAGTGACCTGATCCCCTGGGCGGATACAGTGGCCTGTGCGGGTGTGTTTGACACCCTCCGCAAGCAATGGGGACTTGTCTGACCACCCGTTTGACATTCTCGTTGTGTATGATAGAATACCGCCCAATATGCGCAACCTGACACGCACCACCCGATCCCGACGAAACACATTCACCCCTTCACGTGAAGAGGGCCGGGGTCGTTCATTCCAACTGGCGGCGTAGTCGTCAAAGGAACGTATGATTTACCTTTGTCTAACCCGACAGCCCTTCTTTTCGAAGGGCTTTTTTTTTGTACTCACAGGCGGATTCAGGAGAAGACAGCAGAGTGGACACAGCGGAAACAGCAACACTGGTTTTACAGGATGGCACCGTCCTTAAAGGGCAGGCTTTCGGCGCGGCGGCTGACAGTGTATTTGAGCTGGTATTTAATACCAGCATGACCGGCTATCAGGAGATCCTTACCGATCCTTCATATCGGGGGCAGGGGGTATTGTTCACGGTTTCGCATATTGGCAACACGGGTATTAACCTGGAAGATGACGAGTCCCCGCGCCCGCAGGTTTCGGCAATGGTCATCCGGCAGTTGAGCCATGTGGTGTCCAACTGGCGGGCCAGTACGCCGCTTTCGGATTGGCTGGCACAGGCCGGTGTGCCGGGCATCAGCGGGGTGGACACGCGCTTCCTCACTCGCAAACTGCGCGACGGCGGCACCCAGAAAGCCGCCCTGTCCACAAAGGGGACATCGCCCGAAACCCTGCTGAAGATGGTCAATGACTGGCCCGGCCTTGACGGTCAGGATATGGTCAAAGAAGTCTCCTGCAAAGAGAAATTCACCTGGCAACCGGACGCGGGCAGCGCGTGGGTCAAGGATACGAAAGCCTTCAGCCGCCCGGTGACCATCGCCGCGTATGATTTTGGCATCAAAGAGAACATCCTGCGCCACCTGGCCTCCTCCGGCGCGCAGGTGACCGTCTACCCGGCCACAACGCCGGCGAAAGAGGTACTGGCGGACCATCCGGATGGCATCTTCCTCTCCAATGGCCCCGGCGATCCGGCCGGCCTGCCGTATCTGGTGGACGCGGTGAAGGTTTTACTCGCCAGTGGCGTGCCGGTGTTCGGCATCTGTCTCGGACACCAGTTGATCGGCCGCGCGCTGGGCGCGGATACCTGCCGCCTGACCTTCGGTCACCACGGCGGCAATCACCCCGTGCAGCACCTGCCCAGCGGCAAAGTGTTGATCACCGCGCAGAACCACAATTACTGCGTTATCCCCGAACAGCTTGACCCGTCAAAGGTGGAGATCACCTACCGCAGCCTGAACGATAATTCACTGGAGGGGATGCGCCTGAAAGATAAACCTGTATTCAGTGTGCAGTTCCACCCCGAATCCGCGCCCGGGCCGCATGACGCGCATGAAATTTTCGGCGAATTTTTCGCCCTGATCGAAAAGGTGGGTAACCATGCCTAAACGCACCGATATCAAAACCATCCTCATCCCCGGTTCCGGGGCGATCGTCATCGGCCAGGCAGCTGAGTTTGACTATTCCGGCACGCAGGCCGTGAAAGCTCTGCGCAAAGAAGGCTACCGCGTGGTGCTGGTCAACTCGAACCCGGCCACCATCATGACCGACCCCGAGATCGCCGACGCCACCTACATTGAACCGGTCACCCCTGAAGCCATGGAAGCCATCATCGCGCAGGAAAAACCGGACGCGTTGTTGCCCGTCATCGGCGGGCAGACTGGCCTGAACATGGCGCTGGCGCTCAGCGAAAACGGCGTGCTTGAGAAGTACGGCGTGCAGTTGATCGGCGCGAACCTGCCGGCCATCAAGGCGGCGGAAGACCGCCTGCTCTTCCGCGAGACCATGCTGAAAGCCGGCATCCCCATCCCCAAGGGCGGGGCGGCGCATTCGCTGGCTGAAGCGGAAGAACTGGTCAAAGAGATCGGGTATCCGCTGCTGGTCAGGGCGTCCTTCGCGTTGGGCGGCAGCGGCGCGTCGTGGGTGTATGAACCCGCTGAACTACCGGAAGCCGTACGTAAAGCCGTGGCCGAATCGCCCATCGGGCAGGCATGGATCGAAGAGAACCTGACCGGGTGGAAGGAATACGAGCTTGAGGTGATGCGCGACAAAGCCGACAACTTCGTGGTCATCTGCACCATTGAAAACCTTGACCCCATGGGCATACACACCGGTGACAGCATCACCGTTGCCCCGGCACAAACCCTGACCGACCGTGAATACCAGATCCTGCGCGACCTGGCCCACCGCGTGTTGACGGCCGTCGGCGTGGAGACTGGCGGCTCGAACGTGCAGTTCGCCGTCAATCCGAAAAATGGGCGTGTGGTGGTCATCGAGATGAATCCGCGCGTCAGCCGCTCGTCCGCGCTGGCATCCAAAGCCACCGGCTTCCCCATCGCCAAACTGGCCGCGCTGGTAGCCGCCGGTTACACGTTGGACGAGATCACCAACGACATCACGAAGCAGACCAAAGCTGCCTTCGAACCCTCGCTGGATTATGTGGTGGTCAAGATCCCGCGCTGGGCGTTTGAAAAATTCCCGGGGGTTGACCCCATCCTCGGCCCGCAGATGAAATCGGTGGGCGAGGTGATGTCACTGGGCAGCACCTTTGCCGAGGCGCTGAACAAGGCCGTGCAGTCGCTGGAGATCGGCGTCGACTCGCTGAACGGCAAACCGGCCGCCGGCCCCGAAACGCCGGAGGTATTGAAGAATCCCACCGCTGACCGGCTGTTCAATGTGTACCGCGCCGTGAAGCAGGGCATGCCGCTGGACGTTGTCGCGAAATCCAGCGGGTACGACCTGTGGTTTCTGGCTGAACTGCGGCAGATCGCGGAGATGGAAGCCTTGATTGAAAAAGCCAGCCCAAAGGACGCGTCATTCGTCAAATTGCTGCATGCCGCCAAACAAATTGGCCTGGCAGACAGTCACATCGCGCGGCTGACGGGCGTCAAACCGTTGGAAATCCGCGAGATACGCAAGCAGAACGGTATCCTACCCACCTTCCAGCGCGTGGATACCTGCGCGGCGGAATTTGAAGCGCAAACACCCTACCTGTACAGCGCCTACCAGATGGACGATGAGTCCCGGCCGAGCGATAAAAAGAAAATACTCATCCTTGGCAGCGGACCCAACCGTATCGGTCAGGGCATTGAGTTTGACTACTGCTGCTGCCAGGCGGCCTTTGCCCTTTCAAAAATGGGTTTCGAGACCATTATGTACAATTGCAACCCGGAGACGGTCTCGACGGATTATGACACCGCCGACCGCCTGTACTTTGAACCGCTCACCCTCGAACACGTGCTGAACGTGGTTGACCGCGAACAGCCGGTGGGGGTCATCGTGCAGTTCGGCGGGCAGACCCCGCTCAATCTGGCAGCCGGTCTGGAAGCCGCCGGGGTGCACATTCTGGGCACGTCCCCGAAATCCATCCGCCTCTCGGAAGACCGCGAGGAATTCGCGAAGCTGCTGCACGAGCTGGAGATACCCCAACCTGAGAACGGAATCACCCGTTCCATCGGCGAAGCCCGCAAGGTAGCCGCCGAATTGGGTTACCCCGTGCTGGTAAGGCCGTCGTTTGTGCTTGGCGGGCGCGCCATGGCGATCGTGGAAAATGAAGCCAGCCTGGAAGGGTTCATCCAGGCGGCGATTGACGCCGCTCCCGGACAACCGATCCTGGTGGACAAATTTATGGAAGACGCCTTCGAGATTGACGTCGACGCGCTGGCGGACGGCGAGCGCGTGGTCATCGGGGCGGTGATGCAGCATATCGAAGAAGCTGGCGTGCATTCCGGTGACGCCGCCTGCGTGCTGCCTCCCTACAAGGTGAGCAATTATCACCAGGGCATCATGCGTGAATACACCGAACAGCTCGGCCTGGCGCTGGGCGTGCGCGGCCTGATGAACGTACAGTTTGCCCTCAAGGATGAGATGGTCTACGTGCTGGAGGTCAACCCGCGCGCCTCGCGCACCGTTCCCTTTGCCAGCAAAGCCACCGGGTTAAACCTGGCGTACGTCGCCGCGCAGGTGATGGCCGGCAGCACTCTCAAAGACCTCGGTGTGACCGAAGAACCCAAAGTGGACGGATTCTTCCTCAAGGAAGCCGTGCTCCCCTTCAAGAAACTGCCCGGTTCCAGCACCCTGCTCGGGCCGGAGATGCGCTCCACCGGCGAGGTGATGGGACACGCCGCGCACTTCGGTCATGCCTTCGCCAAGTCACAGATAGCGGCCGGCACCGGCCTGCCCGAGAACGGCACTGTGCTGATCAGCGTCAACGATTATGACAAGAGCGCCGGGCTCAAGCTCGCGCGTGACCTGTACCGGATGGGTTTCGAATTGATGGCTACCCCGGGCACGGCCGCCTTCCTGGAGAAGGTGGGGCTGCCGGTGATAAAGGTCAACAAAATGTCCGAAGGGTCTCCACATACCGTTGACTACATCCGCAACGGCCGTGTACAGTTAATTATCAATACCCCGTTGGGTCCGCAGTCACATTCTGACGGCGCCGAGATCCGCGCGGCGGCGGTCACCATGAATGTGCCGCTGCTCACCACGCTTTCGGCGGCCGCGGCGGCCGTGGCGGCCATCAAGGCCGTGCGGCAGAAAGAACTGCGTTACCGCAGCCTGCAGGACCACTTTCATAAGAACTCAAGCTGACATTTGGAGGACGTCTCATGGATAACACCCGCCCCGCTTTTTCCACGATCGATGAGTATATTGCCGGGTTCCCGGCAGAGATCCAGGAAAAGCTGCGGGAGATCCGCCGGGTGATCCATGAGACGGCCCCCGAGGCCACGGAAAAGATCAGCTACCAGATGCCCACGTTCTTCTTGAACGGCAACCTGGTGCACTTTGCCGCCTTTAAGAACCATATCGGCTTTTACCCGGCGCCCACCGGGTTGGACGCGTTTAAGGACGAGATCGCCCAATATCCGCACTCAAAGGGCGCGGTGCAGTTCCCGTTTGACCGTCCCATTCCGTTTGATCTGGTGAAACGTATCGTGGTGTTCCGCCGGGAAGAGAATTTGAAGAAAAAAAAGAAGTAAGGTTTTTGAATGGCATCTATTAAACCCCGCCAGACCTACCACGCCGCGTAGACCACGTCATCGATAAAAAATGGTAGATGCTGTCTTGAATGTCAAGGAAGAGTTTGTGAGGTAGCGAGATAATTTGGATCAAAAGGCTTTCCTCTCTTCAAAATGCCAAAAATAAGGTGAATGAGTTTTCGCATGGCAGCACCGATTAATTCCATGGGACGCAATCCAGTTAAGGCCAACCTATCACAAAAAATGCTCACAATAGAATTCCATTTCCTGGCAGAAATAGCAGGCATATAAAGGATTTTGCGGAGATGTGCGTTTCCTGTTTTAGATAACCGGGCCTTTTTATGAACCGAAGTACCCGACACGAAGTTTCTGGGGGTGAGGCCCGCATAAGCAGCCAGTTGGCGGGCATTCTGAAACTCCTGAATATCCCTGATTTTGCCCAGGAGTTTGGCTGCCGTCAATTTGGCAATTCCGGGAATGGTGATCAACAGGCTCTGCCTGCGCTTGAGTTCTGAGTGCTGGTCAATCAATGTCTGAATGGCCTCTTTGGTCTGTTTGATCTGGTCGTCAAAGAAGGCGCATATTTGTTTCAGACTCTCAATAACAGCAAGTGTCTTTACCCCGGAGTTCAATCTGTTGACTTCTTGCTGGCGGGTGGCCTGTAGGCCGTCCAAATGGCGGACTAATGCCTGTAAATCCTTAAAAATGGCCGGTGGAGGGGTCCATAGACCTGGGTTTTCACGGTAGCAGAACTCCGCGATGATCTGGGCATCCGCTTTATCGGTCTTATTCCGGCGGAGCTTGCTATTGGCATAGTGTTTTATTCGGGCCGGATTGACGACACTCACTGGAAACCCCAGAGAATACAGATACTCAGCGATTCCATCTCCATATTGGCCGGTGGCTTCCATGCAAACATGAGCTGTATTGGCTCCCTGTCTGGTCAGCCACCTGGCAAGTAATTCGTGCCCTTTAGGTGTGTTCTCAAATTTATTGTGGAGTGTTTTTTGACCATTGGTAAGAACAATGTCCAGTGTCAATTTAGCCACATCAATACCGGCAACTTGCTGTTCCATTTGCTTTCTCCTTTGGTACACTAGTTTCAGATGCTGATCAGGCGGTTCTGAGGTTGGTCTACCTTGTGATTGCAAACTCTTCTCGGTCTCGGATAAGATATGAGAGGTTTCAGATGCTGTCCGACCTTGGTTCAGTTGTAAATACCGGGGATATTATCTACGTATCAGGCTTATTGCCTTAGGGTTGATTCAGATTCACCCGATATTGCCTGATCAGCTTCTTATTTCTTTAGATTATCCATCAGAGACCATCATACAAGGGTTGATGCCGGCGGGCGATTTACACATCTACACGTATCGACATAATTCCCGCCGCATCAACCGCAAATCTACCGGGAAACGTTCCCATCCAAAGATAATATTTCAAAATTGTCACGGTAGATGCAAGCGGATTTGGGACAATGATTTCAGACACATATCCTTCCGCTTGCATCTACCCTGCCAGATTCACAACGTTATTGGCTGTTTTCTTGGGCAATTACCGGCCGCTTAAATGATCGTCATTTTCCTGCCGGTCGGATCGCGGTAGCGGGCCATCACCTGCCCCAGCCGCCGGATGCCCTCGTCGATCTCTTCAGGGGTGTGGGTGGCAAAGTTCAGCCGGATGTACACGTTGCCCTCGTCCGGTTCGGGGAAGTAGCGCGTTCCGGGCGAAAATTCCACGCCGGCCTGCAGCGCGCGGGGCAGCAGGTCAAGGCAGGGCATGCCCTCCGGCAGGTGCAGCCACAGGAACAGCCCGCCATGAGGGATGGTGTAAGCGACATCCGGCGGCAGATAGCGGCGGATAGCCGCCAGCAGCGCGTCACGGCGTTTACGGTACAGCCGCGTTGACCGCCGCAGGTGCGACTGGTAGCGCCCGACGGTAACGTAGGTATCCAGCACATGCTGCATCAGGTTCGAGGTGGCCAGGTCCTGCACCCACTTCTGGCGTACCAGCCGGTCAAACACCGGGCCGTCAGCCAGCAGGTAGCCGATGCGCAGGCCGGGCATCAGCATCTTGGAGAATGTTCCGGTGTAGATCACGTTGCCGCCGTCGTCCAGTGACTTGATGGCCGGCAGCGCTTTTCCTTCATAGCGCAGGTCGCTGGCGAAGTCATCTTCCAGGATGGGGATGTTGTAGCGCCTGGCCAGGTCCAGAAGCTGACGGCGGCGCGGCGCGCTCAGGCACAGCCCGCTGGGGTTCTGGAAGACTGGCATGGTGTAGATCATCTTCGGGTGGTGCTGCTGAAGCACCGGTTCCAGCTCGTCCACCCGCATACCCTGTTTGTCCATGGGGATGCCCACGATCTTCAGTTTCAGCGAGCGGAACAGTTCGAGGGCGAAATTGTACGTTGGCTTCTCCACCACGATCACGTCACCCGGTTTGAGCAGCGTCTGGCAGACCAGCGCCAGCGCCTGCTGTGAGCCGGTGGTCACCAGCACCTCGTCCGGCCGGGCGGAGATCCCCTGACTGGAAAGGACACGCGCGATGGTCTCGCGTAAAGGATAATACCCGGCGTGCAGGCCGCCGTACTCCAGCGCGCTGATGCCGTCACGCGCGAAGACCTCGCGCACTGTGCGCTCGAAATCCTTGATCGGGAACTCGCGCGGGTCGCCCACGCCGATAAAGGCGATGGTATCCGCGGGAGCCGGGAACGGCCACGACATTTCGATGGGCGGTCCTGATTCGCCGGTCGCGTCCAACTGCCAGAGCGGCCAGTCCGTTTTCGCGCGGGAACCAGCGAGTTGCCCATTATCCAGCGGCGGGGCGATGAACGTGCCGCTGCCCGCGCGGGTGTAGATCAGCCCGTCGCCTTCCAGTTCGGCATAGGCGTTCTTAACCGTGATACGGCTGACTCCCAGGTCAACCGCCAGTTCGCGGGTGGATGGCAGCCGCGTCTCCGGGGGCAGGCTGCCCGAGGCTATATTCTCCCGTAACCAGGTTTCGATCTGCCGGTAGACCGGTGTTCCGCAATGGATATCCAGCGGTATTCTCATGCTTTCATTCTATCCGTTTCTTTAATTCCACGTATGAGGAATTTTGAGTGGAATTAAGAAATTAGCGCGAAATTGGTACTATGGATAAGCCCGCTTTTTCCGTAAGATGATGACATAGTAACAATAAACACAGAAAGGTTCATTAATCATGGAAAATTCATTCACCCGCACCCTCGGAACATCCGGGATCACCGTCAGCGCGCTGGGAATGGGCTGCTGGGCTGTGGGCGGCCCGTGGCTGTTCAACGGTGTGCCCGCCGGCTGGGAAGGTGTGGACGATGCCGAGTCGGAACGCGCCATCCGCCGCGCGTTTGACCTGGGCGCCACCTATTTTGACACCGCCGCCAACTACGGCGCGGGTTTCAGCGAACGTCTGCTGGGCAAGGTGTTCAAGGACCGCCGTGATAAGGTGGTCATCTCCACCAAGTTTGGCTACCAGGTGGACGAAGCCAACAGTTCCGTTGTGCATTATGACGAACGCGAGGAAGACAGCGACGTGGCGTCACGCCTGCGTGTTGACGTGGAAGCCAGCCTGCGCCGCCTGCAGACGGATTACATTGACCTGTATTTCCTGCACGTCTGGGGTATGAAGCTTGACCGTGCCCTCGCGGCCCGTGAAATCCTTGAGGACCTGGTCAAACAGGGAAAAGTCCGCGCCTACGGTTGGAGCACAGACCTGCTGGACGAGCAAAAGGTATTCACCGACGCGCCCCATTGCGCCGCCGTGCAGCAGCAACTGAGCGTGTTGGATGGCAACCTAGACCTGCTCAAGATGTGTGAGGAACGCGGTCTGGCAAGCGTCAACCGCGGGCCGCTGGGCATGGGCCTGCTGACCGGCAAGTTCAAACCCGGCACTACCTTCGCGGAAAGCGACGTGCGTCACCACGCGCAGTGGCACCCGGGTTTCAAAGACGGTTCCCCCACGCCGGAATGGCTGAATAAACTGGCCTCCATCCGAGAGGTCCTCACCAGCGGCGGCCGCACGCTGGGACAGGGCGCGTTGGCCTGGATCTGGGCGAAAAGCCCGGTCACCATCCCCATTCCCGGGTTTAAGACCGTAGCGCAGGTGGAAGAGAATTGCAAAGCCATGCAGTTCGGCCCGCTGTCACCGGATCAGATGATAGAGATCGATACTATTTTAAGACGGTGATACGGAAGGGTGGCATCGATCATCCGTAGGGGCGGACGCCGTCCGCCACAATTTGGGTGTGGAATCGTTTGAAAGTGTAAGACTAATCACGTCATAAATAGTAGGTAGATTTACACAGAATGCAATATTGATTTCCGGTTTCTGTACAGGTGAATCGGGATTGGGGAAAAATTTATCAAATTATAAATATTCAGCGACACAGTATGGGGCGGACGCCGTCCGCCCCTACATAAGACATTTGACTCATCGAATTGCCATCTTAATCCATTGACACTTTCTTTAAATAAGTATATACTGACTATATAGAAAGTATATATTTACAATGACCAAAGACCAACAACAACAGATCCTCAACGCCGCCGCTGACGTTTTCTCCCGGAAGGGATACAACGGAACGACGATTACCGATATCGCTTCCCTGGCCGGGGTGAACCCGGCCACGATCTACCGCTATTTCTCCGGCAAACGCGAACTCTTTGACGCTCTGGGGAAACCCGAACTGGATTTCCCCGACCAACAGGAAGAACAAACCCGGCTGACCATCCAGAAAGCCGCGCTGCGCGTGTTTAGCCAAAAAGGATACGCGGCCGCCACCATGGACGGGATCGCCGAGGAGGCGGGCCTCTCTAAAGCCGGGGTTTACTTCTATTACCCGTCCAAAGAAGACCTGTTCAAAGCCGCGCTGGAAAATTCCCCCGGATTCTCCGCGCTCGAAGACGCCATCAAACCATGGGGTGACGGTCAACTCGTTGGACTGGAAGAGACACTTTCAACGCTGGCTTTTACGTACCTGAGCCTTTTTAAAAAAGAAGAATTTGCCGCCCTGATCCGTGTCGTCCTGTCAGAAGGCGTGCGTGGCGGACCGGTTGCCGGGTATTTTCAGGAAAAAGCCATCCGCGCCGGTTCAGAAACCATGGCAGGTCTCCTATCACAGTATATTGACCTCGATCCCGGTGACCTGTCAGCCCGGGTTCAGATGTTTTTCGGGATGCTGTTCTCGTGGGGGTTGGTCAATATTCTGATGGCTTCCGGTGATGAACCGGAAGAAGGTGTTCTTAAAACTGTTGCCGGACGAATGGCCGGGCAATTTATTCACGGTGTTCAACCGTATTTACGCGTGATGTAGAAAGAGAGCAGGAATGACAATTTTTATCACCGGCGGGACGAGTTCCATAGGCCGGGTATTGATCAAGGAGTACAGCCGCAAGGGCGAGAGCATGATGGTGCTGGCGCGTAAAACCAGCAACCGTACGGGGCTGGACCTGCCAGGCGTAACCTTTTGCGATGGTGATGTCACCGATCCGGTGGCTATCCGTGAAGGGATGCAGGGATGTGATTGCGTTATTCACATGGCTGCCGTGGTGGGTAATGACCTGCCCGAAGAAGAATGGTGGCGGGTGAACCGCGATGGTTCCCGGCATGTACTGCAGGCAGCTTTTGATCTGGGCGTCAACGGGATGGTGCAGGTCAGTTCCATGTCTATTCTGGGCGATACGCAGCCTGGTGAAATGGCGGATGAAACCCGCCCCATCGATCCGGCGCGGCACGTCACTCTCTATCAGAAGACAAAATTTGCCGCCGATGAGCTGGCGCGTGACTTTGCCGCGCGCGGCCTGCCGGTGAAGATCGTCTACCCCGGGTTCGGATTCGGCTGTTCCTTCGCGTCCAGTCACCCCAGCATGCAGGACCAGACTCTGCTGCGCATGGCGGCCGGCAAACCGGTGGCCGTCATGGGCTCAGGGAAAAATCGCCTGTTTCTCGCATATTACAACGATACCGCCGAAGCCATCCGCCTCGCGCTGCATCAGGGCAAAAACGGAGAAGGTTATATTCTTGGGAATGACAACTTGACCTTCCCTGAAATTTGGCAGGCAGTGGCGAATGTTCTGGGTAAGCAGCCGCCTACCCGGAGAATTCCCCTCCCGCTGCTTCGGGCGGTGTCTTACTTTGGTGAAAAATTCCGCGGCAAGCCTGTATTCCCTTCTGATTTCTTTGATATGATCGCGTTGAACTGGTGTTTCAGCAATCGCAAAGCCTGTGAAGAACTGGGATGGCAACCGAAAACTTTCCAGGGCGCGCTGACGGAAACCTGGCAGGCCTATCAGGCAGCCGGATGGCCGGGAGAAAAATAAGATGTAAGGTGGGTTGATACTGGATGTTCTATTCCGGTATCAACCCACCGTGCCTTGCAGGGTGGGTAATAACCCATTCATCTATAAAATTTTTATTTTCATGCGATAATTCACCCCATAAAGGAATCATCGCATGCCCATACCTCCACCCGACTCTCAATTCCAAACCCTTCTAGACAAACTCTTTCTGCTGGCGGATATCTACTCCTACAGTCCGCTGTTGATCAACATTCCCAAATCCGGAGAATCGCAGGCATTGTTCCGCGAATTGTGCCTGCGCGCCATAAATGGACCGGGGGAATACGACGTCTACTGGATCAAAGAGACCATTAAAGATAAAAAAGGGATTGTCAGTGCTTTCCTGGGATATGTGTATACTGCCGCGAATAAACTGCGTGAGACGAAGGACATCATCTGGCTGGAAATTGGCGCCGGCGCGACCATGCTGGCTGCTGACTACCCTGACTGGCGCGACTACATCCTGGCGGTGGCCGAGTTGTACGTCACCGCGGAAGAATGTGGATTTGACCCCGATCTGGTCTTCGCGAAGGCTGGATACAAGGAAGAAGGGTATCTTAAAAATCTTCCGGCGGTCTGTGAACGCCGTGGTTATCACCAGTAAACCTGGTTTTTCAACGGGCATTCTGCAGTGACAGGAACTTAGATTGGAATTCATTCAAACCTACATCCAGCGGATTTCAATCCACCTGCAGTTGCAGGGCTTCCTGTTTGAAGCTTTGCCTGACCTTAACGGTATTCGCGCGCTGCTATATGCACGGTCACGCAGGCCATACCCGGTGCCCTTTGCGCGTGTGGTTGACCATTTCCTTTTTCTCGACTGGGAGGAACATCTGTCAGCCAGAAAAGACCGACTGATCGAAACCTATTGGCTTTTCAACCGGCTGGTGAATCGCCAGTTTCATGTTCCCCATATCTTCCGGTTGACCATTCCGGGCATGGCCGTGATCGCTATTTCTACTCGCGGGTTTGATACCAAGGCAATCGAACACGCAGAGAATACATATGAAGTTCCGTTTATAGGCGGCGAGGTGGGGCAATACCTTCTGGTTGACCTCGCAAAAAAAGGTGTTTTTTACCACCGGGGGTATGTCTTCGAGCAACCTGGTGAAAGTCCGCTGCGGGCCGCGCAGAGAGTGCTTGTTCCCGCGCTGGTTGACTGCCTGCGCGATGATTACACAGTTCCATGGAAACGACCGGCCGGAGAGACGTTTCCGGTCAATCCATATCGTTGAATTGTTATTCAGGGGTTGTTTTCCGGATGGGTTTTTCTCTACAATGGATATAAAGTATTGGATTATTTAAAAGAGAACGAGGCTGGATATGCAAAAACCTGAACGCTCTCCATGGATTACAGTTTTGATTATCGGGTTGATCCTGGTCATTTCATGTGTCTGTGTGGTGGTTTTGGGCGGTTTGGCGGCTTATTTTTTGTCAGGATCCAGCTCGTTTCTCCCGGAAAGTATCGAGATAAACCTGGGAAATGAAGAGGATTCTGGAGACCTTCCGGTGCCATCTCAGATTCCCGAACCCACCAGACCGGCAGCCGTAGAACCGACGACTGACGTACCTCCGCCCACAGAACCGGTACAGGTTCCGTCTACGCCGGTTATCCCGCCAACTGAATTGCCGGTAGCTGAAGAATCTGTAGATGAACCCACGCAGGAATCTGGTAAACCTCCGGTACAAGAATCCTCTCTGACAGGTAAGCAGGAGCGGTCTGAAAACCGAATATTTGATGACTTCTCCTCAAATTCAATGGACTGGTACCAATCCAATAGGGATGATTATTCCATCCTGATTGAAAATGGTGCGTACAACATCCATGTTAAATCAAAAGATACTATGGCCTGGACGGAGTTTCCGGTTGACTTCATCCCGTACGAATTTAGTTTTGATGTTCGCGGTCCGGCGGGTGAACAGAACGGAACATTTGGGGTGGAGTGCCATTACCTGGATGATGACAACCTGTATTATGTTGAATTTGACCTGGCAACCAATGAATACACCATTGCCGCGAAGAAAGAAGGCGTTATCATCCCACTTACAAAAAAGAATCCAAAAGGCCAGTACTGGTGGAAAGCAACCGCGTTAAAATCACCGGCCGCGACTGTGAATCATATCGCCGTCAGTTGCTATCTGGACAGCATAACACTGTTTATCAATGACAAACTGGTTGACCAGGTTGAGGTCAAGGATCCATTGCCTGAACCCGGCGATGCCACGCTGTATGTTTACACCTACCGAAGCGTGGAGGGCGATGGTTATAAGGTCACATTTGACAATCTGGAAGCGTACCAACCCAGGCAGTAACAGTTTTTTTTACCGGCTTCGTGTATTTCACATCGTGAAATATATTTAAATTATTGAACCCTGTTTCAAGGAGCATACCTATGGCAGAACGATTGGATGGAACTGTGGCTCTGGTCACCGGAGCCAGCAGCGGGATCGGCGAGGCAGCAGCGCGTCAACTGGCGGAGTTAGGCGCGGAAGTTGTTGTGGTCGCGCGGAGGAAGGAACGCCTGGAGAAACTGGCGGCAGATATCAAAGCGGCCGGTGGTAAAGCCCATGTCATCGCCGCGGATATCCGCAGGCAAAAGGAAGCCATATCGGTAGTCGAACAGACGGTCAAGTTCTGCGGTCGGCTGGATACACTGGTAAATAATGCCGGCGTCATGCTGCTTGGAAACATACAGGATGCCGATACTGCCGAATGGGAAGAAATGATCGATATCAACCTGAAGGCCTTGCTGTACATGTCACACGCGGCGCTGCCCCATTTATTGAAAGCGGCGGAAAATTCTCCCCGCAAGGTGGTGGATCTGATCAACATCAGCTCGGTGGCCGGCCGGCGTGCCCGTGTGGGAGCCGGAGTGTACAACGCTACCAAATTCGGCGTAGTGGCCATCACGGAATCACTGCGCCAGGAAGTCACCAGCCGGCATGTGCGTGTATCGGTGGTGGAACCGGGTGTGGTGGCCACAGAATTGACCACCCGCATGAAGCCGGAAGTGGCAGAAAAGAACATGAAACCTTTCGCAGGTATCACCGAACTTCAGCCGGAGGATATCGCCGATATCATCAGTTTCATCGTCACCCGTCCGTGGCGTTCCGCTATCAACGAAGTGTTGGTTCGGCCTACGGAGCAGGCTTTTTAGTCCAAAGTTCCATAGATGGTTACAGGCCGGAGTGTCTTTTCCGGCCTGTTTTCGTGAAATGATCTCCTGTTCTTTGCCCTGACGTTAGAATATGCCAAATACCGCCGGATGGGGTTTCATTCGGGTAAATACGTACCGATCACTGGTTTGAATTGGCCGTCTTAACTGCCGGAGAATACCCGCTGTGCCGCCGCGAGACCTGCTCCGGTCTCGAATTTGTACCCGCAGGCAGACAGGCCGCTTTCGATGGCGCCGATGGTGGCCAGCACGTCATTCTGGTTGACGGCACCCATATGCCCGATACGGAAATATTCATTTTTGATTTCGGGGTGCAAACCGCCGGCCAGCGTCACACCGACTCTGGAAACAGCCGGCACCAAATCCGCGCCGTTGATTCCGGCCGGGAACCGTGGCGCGGTCATAGTGTGCGCGGCGATGGAGTCATTTTGCGGCACCTGCCCCAATCCCAGAGCGGTGATCCCGGCTTTGACGGCTTTGCTGATACGAGTATGGCGCGCGAAGCGTACTTCCAATCCTTCCTGTAATATCTGCCCCAGGCTGACGTTCAACGCGAACACCAGATTGACCGCCGGTGTGCCGAAGTAAGCCGCTTTGCGGGCTTCATACGCCTGCATGACCGGCAGCCAGTTGGTCCAATCAGCATAATAACTGCCCACCGGCGTTTTACGGTTTTTGAATGCGGCCAGCGCTTTTGGCGATGCCACAGCCAGCGCCAGTCCGGGGGGAACTCCAACAGCTTTCTGGGAAGCGGTGAAAGCTACGTCTACACCCCATGCGTCCATATTCAACTCTTCACCGGCCACCGAACAGACGCCATCAACGATCACCAGCGCGCCATATTTTTGCCCCAGCGCGGACAGACCTTTCACATCCGCCAGCACCCCGGTAGATGTATCGACATGGGTGATGGTCATCACTTTGAAGTGGCCGGATTTCAATACTTGTTCCACTTCAGAAAGAGCAGGGTGATGACCCGCGGCAGGCCGGATGTGCGTCACTGTGGCGCCATACCGTTCCAGGATCGCACCGATCCGGTCGCCAAAGTATCCGGTGTTGATCACCAGAGCAGTATCACCATGTTCTACCAGATTGGCACACGCGGTATCCATTCCCAGTGTACCGCTGCCAGCCAGCACGAACGGTTGACCCTCTTTACACTGGAAAAGGGTGCGCGTGCGCTCTAATGCCTGCCCGAACGCCTCCACAAAATTCGGCGCGAGGTGGCCGGTGGTTGGTGCGCCCATGGCGGCCAGCACGGCAGACTCAAATTCTATCGGCCCGGGTATCATAAGGAGTGAACGATTTTTCATCTTTTTATCCTTTGGAATGGATTTTCTGACCTTTTAAATTAATAATTTGCTCCTTTCATTATAGATGGTGGGTGTCTCAAAAAAAGTGTTATCCATCCATAAAAAAACGGGAGAGTTGATCAGACTCTCCCGTTTTACTTAATTTTTGTTTATTTCTTCAGAATTTTATCGAGAACTTTCTCTTTAGGAAGCGGTTTGGTACAGAAGAACCAGTCATGGCAGGTCATATCGGATTTGTTTTCCATACGATCTTTTGCTACACCGCAGGAGCCAGCGGTTGGTACAATAACGTCATCACCGGGCTGCCAGTCAGCCGGAGTGGCAACGGAAAATTCGTCGGCTGTCTGCATGGCGACAAGCGCGCGATAGAGTTCGTCAAAATTGCGCCCCAGGCTCAGCGGGTAGTAGATAATGGCACGAATGATTCCCTTGGGGTCAATGAAGAACACGGCGCGCACGGCTTTGGTGTTACTTTCACCGGGTTGGATCATGCCATACTTTTTTGCTACGTCCATGGTGATATCTTCGATCAACGGGAATTTAACTTCAACGTCTTTCATTCCCTTGTATTCGATTTTTTCTTTGATGGTTCGCAGCCACGCAATGTGACTGTACAGTCCGTCAACGGACAGTCCAACCAGTTTGCAGTTGGCTTTGGCAAATTTTTCTTCCTGTGAAGCGAACGTCATGAACTCTGACGTACAAACCGGTGTAAAGTCCGCCGGGTGACTGAAGAGGATTACCCAGCTTCCCTTATAATCGGCAGGAAAGTTGATCTCTCCCTGGGTGGTCACGGCTTTGAATTCGGGGGCTTTATCGCCAATTCGCGGCATGGGGGTGATTTGAGTATCGGTTGATTCCATAGTATTTATTCTCCTTTTGAACCAGTCGTTCAGTTATCTTACTGCTGACAATCGGGACATATCCCGTAATACATAATGCGAGCACCTCTTAATGCATATCCTGATGTTTGACTGACTTCGACCTGCAGTGATGCTACCTGCTCTGAGGGGATATCCACAATTTTGTGGCATACGGTACAGGCGAGGTTAATATGCGGTTCGGTATCCGCGTCAAAGTGAACACGGCCATCTCCGGCGGGTCCGAGCACATTGACCACACCCAATCCAACCAGCGCGTCGAGCGTGTTGTACACGGTTGCGAGTGACAGGGTTGGAAATTGTTCGTGGATACTTTCAAACAGCATTGTTGCGGTAGGGTGCGTGTCAGTTTCCGCCAGCAGTTTGCAGATGGCAATGCGCTGCGGAGTGATCCGCATTCCGGCTTGTTTCAGGGATTTTGTCAGGGTTTCTACTGAATTCATGTTATTTATAATAATTCCTTATTTATAATTATTATAATTAAAGTCAGGATTAAGTCAATAGATATCCGGTGACCTGTATAATGAATTCGGGCAGGTGCAAGTCATTCGGGGTTTTAAAAATCAATTCAGTCAGGGTTCCGGTTAATGAAATTTTCGGCTGCTTTTCTCCGAAAATGAGCTTTCGCGTAGATGCAGAAACCAGAATGTGGAAGCACAGACGGATCCGGATACTATCTGAAACAGGTTGACGGCTAAACCTCCGGACGTGTTGGGTGGTTCTGGGGAAATTGTGTCAACTATCCCGGAGTAACTGATAGAGGAATCTGAACTCGAAAAGGTCAAACAGGAGACATGCGTCTGGTTGAATTTGACGACGCTTAATTTTGACCGACTGATCTCGGTAAAAATTCTTTTTTCATACTATTGTCAGATCAATTCCGGGATTTCTATTTACGCGTTCTTTACGCCCGGTCATTAATCTTCCCGTCGTTTTTACAGTTGTAAGACAAGTAGAGGAGTAAAATCGTTGTAAAGAACTGACATTGACCTTTCACTGATAACCGGTTTTTTTTATTGTTTAAAGAACTGAGTACTTCAGAATGGGTTTTGAACGAACATTAATCATTAGCATACTTTTTACATCAGCCATTTGTCTGATTGTTCTCTCCTGTTTAATTTGGAACAGGCGTACATCCTCCAGCCGTGGAGCACAATATTTTGCGCTGGGTTTGGCTGCCACCGCGGTTTATACGTTTGGCTATGGCATGGAATTATCCAGCCAGTCACTGGCCGACGTAATGTTCTGGGTGAGAATTGAACACCTGGGAATTCAGCTTATCACACCCTGCTGGGTGCTTTTCACTCTGTGCATCACAGGTTATGAAAGGGTGATTACACCATCCAGACTGCTGGTTCTTTTCGCGTATCCTGTCTTTATGGTTTTTGCCACTCAAACACTGGGTACATTGAATCTGGTTCATAAAAATCCCCGCCTGGATATCAGCGGTCCATTTCCTACTTTTACGTATGACCGTGGAATATGGATGTATATAGGTCTGGCTTACATCAATGTATGCTTATTAACATGCCTTGTCCTGTACACCATTATGGTTTTTCGCTCAAAACCGGCTTTCCGCAACCAGGCAATCCTCTTTTTGCTGGCATCCATAGTTCCATTTGTTGCCGAATTCCTCTACAACATAGGGCTTTCTCCTTTTAACATTGACCTGATCCCATTCTCATTAACGATCAGCTGTTTTATTTTTGCGTTCGGGTATTATCGATTTCAACTTTTGCAGATCATCCCACTGGCACGTGATGTGATCTTCGACAATTTGAAAGACGGCGTGCTGGTTCTGGATAACAGTGATCGCATCATTGACTATAATCCCGCGATTCAAAGCATGGTCACCGGAATAACGAAAACAGTAATCGGTAAGCCGGTCTATGATGTTTTGCGTGAAGAAGCCATCCTGCTGGATTTTATCCGCGGCAACAATTCTGGTTTATTTGAGCTAGAAAAATCCAGAGATGGGAATATAAATACATACCTGGGGAATCTGTCTCCTTTGCGGGACTGGAATGATAAAACAGTGGGCAAGATCATTACATTGCATGACAATACCCGAACCAAAGACCTATTAACCCAACTTGAAAATCTGGCTTCCAGGGATAGTCTGACAAATGTTTTTAACCGTCGAAACTTCGAACAACTTGTTTTGAAAGACCTGACGCGTGATCATCCTGACAACGGTAATATTTCGTTGATCATGATGGATCTGGATAATTTCAAGCAGATCAATGACACCTACGGCCACGCTGCCGGTGACATGGTTCTAAAGAAGGTCATTCAAACCTGTCAACATCTTCTTCGGCAGGCGGATATCCCAGGCCGGTATGGTGGAGACGAATTTGTGTTTTTTCTTCCGGATACCGATACAGATTCCGCGAAGGCGATTGCCGGGCGGCTGCTGGAGGGAATTACCAAAAATACGTATCAACTTGAAGGCACCCGATTCTCAATCTCGGCGAGTCTGGGGGTTTCAAGCTCAACGCGGTCTGGCAAAATATCACTGAAAGAGCTCTTCCGAAATGCCGATAAAGCTGTATACATGGCAAAACAGGAAGGCAGGAATCGAGTATGCGTATGCAATCCAGAGGGGTAATTGCACGCTTTCAAAACATCACAAATTGGTTGAGAGGAGATGAAAACCTTTCAGAAATCAACCGGGTATTCCATTCGTCCTGTTTGATCGGCGGTCTCTTTTGTCTGCTTTCAGGGTTTGAGTGTTATTTCACCGGTTTAAGTATCGTTCTGGTAGTTGCCAATTTCTTTTATGCGGTCATTCTGGCTGTATCGTATTATTTTTCGCGGTTCAGGCATCAATTTCAGCTTTCTCGAATAATTTCAATTCTGATCCTTGTCTTTGGATATTTCCCCATCCTGTGGTTTTATAACGGCGGCGCCCGGGGTTCTATACCCTATTTCATTCCGGGGGTCATCTCATTTGTTACCATTTCAATCATTGACCCGTGGGAATCGAAGCGCAGCAAGGTCATAAGCGTTGTAATGGCTCTGGTTTTTTGCGCAGTCATTATCAGCCTTATTTTGATCGAATTTTTCCATCCTGAATGGGTACACATGTACCCTGATCCAGTTGCACAGTTAGTGGATACGATTATCGGCTCAGTCTTCGCGATCCTTGGAAATTACATGCTCATCAGAGCCTGTCTGGGGCTTTATTACCGGCAACTCGCCAGGGTGAATGAGATCGCCATTCATGACGCGATGACCGGACTCTATAATCATATTCACATTGTCGACCGCCTGACGGAAGAAATCAACCGCGTTACCCGCAGCGGCGCTCCGCTATCTATCATGATCCTGGATGTGGACCATTTTAAGCAGATCAACGACACCTATGGACATATCACGGGTGATCAGGTAATAACGAAGGTTTCGCAAACGATCAAAACCAATAGCCGGTCAATTGACCTTATTGGACGTTATGGCGGCGATGAAATTCTGATCATACTACCTGAAACAACCGCGGAGATTGCAAAGGTTTCAGGAAAACGGCTCCTGGAAAAAGTACGTGGTTTGGAATTTAGCCGGCAGTTTAGCGTGACATGCAGCGCCGGGATATCTCAATTTGAGAATGGGGATACGGTTGACAGCCTGATTGAAAAAGCCGATCAGAGCCTTTACCAGGCAAAAGACGCCGGCCGTGATAGAGTTTATATCTGCAACCCGGAGGTTATTTAATGAGTTATCAGAGGGGAATAACCTGGTTGGGTGGAGATGATAATCTTTCAGAAATAAACCGCATATTTAATCTGGCATGCTTGATTGGAGCTCTCTTTTGTTTCTTATCCGCCGTAGAAAGCTGGATGGCATCGCTGAGCCCATTCCTGGTAGCCGGGAATATTTTTTACACAATCGTGTTGGTATTCGCGTATTATTTTTCACGGTTCCGTGGAAAATTTAATATCAGCCGGATCATCAGTATTATTACTTTATTTGTTGTCTATTTTCCGGCACTATGGTTCTTTAATGGTGGGAATGAAAGCGCCATTCCTTACTTTATTCCGTTATTAGTGTCATTTTTGACCATAAGTGTTGTCGGGCGGAGAAATACCCCGGGCGACCATCTGGTCATTTTTTTAATTGTAATTTTGTTTTGCCTTGAAGTTGTTTTCTTTATTCTGATAAATTTCCGTCATCCGGAATGGATTTACCAGTATACAGATCAAGCGACGCAGGAAGTGGATATTGTGATCGGGGCGGTATTTGCTGTCATCGGTAATTTTATGATCATACTCGCCGCGTTTAACATGTACTACCGTCAACTGGAAAAAACAGAGCAGCTTGTTTTTCGAGATTCAATGACCGGACTGTATAACCATCAGTATATTGTGTCGAATCTCGAAGAAGAAATCGACCGGTCTGGACGGTATCAAATCCCTCTCTCTATCATTGTTCTGGATGTGGACAATTTCAAAAAAGTCAATGACACATACGGGCATGTAATGGGTGATTCGGTATTGAAGAAAGTGTCAAAAACAATAAAATCTGAATGCCGCACCATCGATAAGATTGGCCGGTATGGAGGGGATGAATTCTTGATCGTTCTCCCGGAGACATGCCTGGATAAGGCGGTTGTTTTGGCCCGGCGTTTGTTGGAATCGGTGGAGTCTCTGGCATTGGACGAAACAGGTAAGGTAACTATCAGCCTTGGTATTGCCCAATGGAAAAACGAAGAAAACGCCAGCTCGTTCATTGAACGCGCTGATGACAACCTGTATGAGGCAAAAAGGGCCGGTCGCAATCGTTTTATCAGTTAGCCTACCGGGTCAGGATCGGCTGTCCAGGAATCCGGGATACGATTTGTTGTTAACCGGTTGATCGCAAAGACTAGCAAACCGCGGATCGTCATGCGATCGGTGACGGTATGCGAGATCTGGTTCTCGAGCAACAGTAAAACAAATCCGTGCACCATGCTCCACACGCTGACAGCCACGGCATCGGTGGGGCCAGATTCAAGCAGGCCGGCATTCTGGCATTCCCTGACAATCTCTTCCACTACGGAAAAACTGCGTTTTGACATTTCCACGAACTCGGGATAATCCTTCTCCTTTTCCAGTATCCCGGAGAACGTGATCTTGAAGTGTGCCGGGTCATCCAACGCGAAACGGGTATACGCCCAGGCAGCTTCTACCAGTTGACGCAATGGATCGCCTGAATATGCGCGGCACACGGCCTGCAATTTTTCATAGAGAAGCCGATATCCTTCCGTAGAAATGGCGGCGATCAACGCCTGCTTATCGGCAAAGTGCGCGTAAGGCGCGGAGTGACTGACCCCGGCGCGGCCGGCTACTTTGCGCAGACTAAGGCCGCTTTCCCCGTCTTCCGCCAGTATCTCGATCCCGGCGGTGATCAGCGCATTTTTCAGGTCGCCGTGGTGGTATTTTTCATTGGGCATGGACTAATGCTAGCTTTAAATCTTGACACTGTCAAGTTTAAGGTCTACAATCTTTACAGTGTCAAGATTGTTCTTTTGTTAACGGCTTTCCCCCTGTTGTTTGTTTTGAATCAATGTGCATTCATAGAACCCCCAACTAAAAGAGAGGTGTGTATGGATGAAATTCAATTAAAGAAGGAAGAGATCGTTGCTTCATGCCGGCTTCTGGTGGAAAAAGGCTACCTGATGGCTACCGGCGGCAACGTCTCCGTGCGCATACCGGAGCGGAACGCGTTTGCCGTCACCCCGTCGAACTACGATTACCTGAAGATGACGCCCGATGACGTCTGCGTTCTCGATTTCGATCTGAACCGCCTGCAGGGTGACATGAAACCATCCGTGGAAGCCGGGATGCACTGTGCCATCTATAAAGCGCGCCCTGATGTTAACGCCATCATTCACACACACCAGGTGTATACCAGTTCTCTGGCTCTGATCAACGCGCCCATCCCGCATCTATTTGACGAGCAGGTGCGTTTCCTGGGACGCAGCGTGGAGATCATCCCTTATATGCCATCCGGCACCGGGCTGCTTAAAGATACCGTCGCGAAGCATGTGAAGAACCACAACAACGCCTTCATGATGCAGAACCATGGCGCGCTGGTCTTCGGTACCGATATGGACCGCGCCCTGGACAACGTGGAAGTGCTGGAGAAATGCGCGCTGGCATACCTGCTGGCGTTATGCACCGAAAAGAAGGTCAGCAAAATTCCGCTGCCCATTCGCGAGATCGCTTTTTCCAAGCTGCGCAAAGACCAGAAGACCGTCGAGCAGCGCGTAGCGGAAGCGCTGGCAAAAACAACCGGTACGTCGAATTAATAGTTGATATTGGAGAAACCCATGAGCGAACAGCAATATGCCATCAGCCAGTACCCCGATGTAGACGAAGTATATGCCCGTCTGAATAACCTGATCAGCCAGCCCATGCGCTCCGTGCGGCCGGAAAAGATGCAGGAATACCTGGCGTATTTTGACAACAACTGCAAACGGTCAAAAGAATTGACCGATGAAGCCAAGACCTATATTCCCGGCGGGGTGCAGCACAACCTGGCATTCAACTACCCGTTCCCGATCGCCATTGAGAAAGCCGCGGACGCTTACATGTGGGACGTGGACGGCAACAAATATATCGACTTCCTGCAGGCCGGCGGCCCCACCATTCTGGGCAGCAACTATGCCCCGGTGCGCGAGAAAGTCACCGAAATGCTGCAGTCTTGCGGCCCGGTGACCGGCCTGTTCCACGAATACGAACTCAAACTGGCCAAACTGATCCAACAGCACATGCCGTCTATTGAAATGTTCCGCATGCTGGGTTCTGGCACCGAAGGCGTAATGGCCGCCATCCGCGCGGCGCGCACCTTCACCAAGAAGCGCATCGTCATCAAGGTGGGCGGCGCGTACCACGGCTGGAGTGACTCGATGGTCTTCGGGTTGCATGTGCCCGGAACCGGCCGTCTGGAATCCGCCGGCATTCCGTGGGGAGCTACCTCATCAACAGAAGAATTTTTCCCCAACAGCCTGGGCGCGCTAAAACGCCAGTTGATCCTCAATCGGTTATTGGGCGGTACAGCGGCTGTGATCGTGGAACCGGTGGGACCAGAAAGCGGCACCCGCCCGGTGCCGTTTGACTTCAATCGGAAGGTCCGCGAGCTGTGTGACGAATTCGGCGCGCTGTTGATCTTTGACGAAGTAGTCACCGGTTTCCGTCTTGGTCTGGGCGGCGCGCAGGGCTACTTCGGCGTCAAACCGGATCTCACCGTGTTCGGTAAATGCGTCACCGGCGGTTTCCCCATGGCGGGGGGAGTGGGTGGCCGGCGTGACGTCATCATGACCTTCGCGGCGGGTATTGGCGGCATCGGCAAGAAAGCTTATGTGGGCGGCACGCTTTCAGCCAATCCGCTTTCCTGTGTGGCCGGGTATTACGCTATTAAAGAAATGGAACGCACCAACGCGCCGGTCATCGCCGGCAAAGCCGGTGACCGGCTCACCGCGGGACTCAACGCGATCATCGAAAAACACGGCTTACCCTTTGTGGCCTACAACCAGGGATCTATTGTGCACCTTGAAACCTCCGGTGTGATGCTGCTGGATTTCCGCAACCCCATCCGGCTGGCCAAAGAACTCAAGCCGCGCAAACACATGATCGAACAGATGGGCGCGGCTTACATGGCCAATGGACTGATCACACTCGCCGGCTCACGTATGTACACCTCCATGGCCGATACGGATGCGGTCATTGATGAAGCCCTATCCCGTTTTGAGGCTGTATTGAGCGAGTGCGTTTGACATAAAATATTAACCATCCCCGCCAGATTTTCCACGGGGATGGTCTGCTTATTCCCCCATTCCGCAACCGGAGAAATCATCATGGACAATCAGTACAGGTTATATCCATACCGATGGGTGGTGATCGGCGTGTTCATGTTCATCAACCTGACCATCCAGACACTGTGGATCAGCTATGCCCCGGTGACCGGCCCCGCCGCGCAATATTACGGCGTGACCGACCTGCAGATCGGCTGGCTAGCCATGTCTTTCATGATCGCTTTCATACCGCTGTCCATCCCGGTTTCGTGGGTTATCGACACCTACGGCTTCCGAGCGGCGGTAAGTATTGGCGCGGTGATGATGGGTATCTTCGGACTGATGCGCGGCTTTGCCGGAACCAGCTACTCCCTCGTGCTGGCGGCGACCATTGGAATTGCTGCCTCTCAGCCGTTTCTGCTCAACGCGTGGACGAAAGTGCCTGCCAACTGGTTCTCCATTGAAGAACGTGCTACCGCCGTGGGTATGGTCACGCTATCCAACCTGGTGGGGACGGCTATCGGTATGGTTTTGCCCCCCATCCTGATCGAGACCATGAGCATCCAGAATGTGCAGATGATCTTCGGCGGCGTGGCGGCATTTTCTGCGCTGCTGTTCGTCATCCTCGCGCGCGAGACTCCGCCTACACCGCCGTGTCCCGCGGGTCAGGAAGTGCGCGCCCTCATGCTGGATGGTTTGAAGAACGCTCTGAAGAACCGTTATTTCTGGCTGTACCTGGCGGTATCGTTCATCGGACTGGGCATCTTCAACGGAATCACTACCTGGGTGGAAAACATCATCCGCCCGCGGGGTTTCACACCCACCGATGCCGGTACGCTCGGCGCGCTGATGCTGGTGGGCGGTGTGATCGGCGCGGTGGTCATCCCGCCGTTCTCAGACAAACAGCACAAGCGCAAGAAATTTATCCTCTTCGGCTTTGCGATGACCATCCCCTTCCTCATCGGGTTAACCTATGCCACCAATCTCTGGATCCTCTTTATCTCGGCGTTCGGCCTGGGCTTCTTCTTGACCAGCGCCATGCCCATTGGCATGCAGTACGCGGCAGAAATTACCCGGCCGACGCCGGAAGGCACATCGAATGGACTGATCCAGCTCTTCGGGCAGGCTTCCGTGGTGTTCGTCTACATCATGGAAGCCGTCAAAGCGCCCGATGGTTCCTTCACTCCGGCGCTGCTGCTGGCGCTGGCTTTGCTGGTGATCGGCCTGCTTTTGATCAGCCAGTTGAAAGACCCGGAGACGCAGTCCGCTTCATAACAAATCGGATTAACGCAACAGGAATCAGCCATGACCTCTCTTCCGCTCATACTCGCCATTGACCACGGCACATCCAGCATGAAAGTCGCGTTGATCCAGACGGACGGCCGGGTGCTGGGCTGGGAAAGTCAGGCGGTCAACCTTTATTTGACGCCCGATGGCGGCGCGGAACAATCACCGGATGAGTGGTGGTCGATATTCCTGGCCACAGCCGGGCGGCTGCTGGCACGCTTCCCGGAAGAACGGGCGAGGGTGCGAGCCGTCTGCGCGTCCACGCAGGGCGAAGGTACCATCCCCGTGGATAAAGACGGCAATGCCCTGATGAACTGCATCCTGTGGATGGACATGCGCGGCGCGCCGAACCTGCGCAGGCAGTTCGGCGGAAAGGTTAACCTAAACGGCCTGAGCCTTGATCGCATTGCCCGCTGGGTGCGGTTGACGGGCGGGATGCCCTCTACCACCGGTAAAGACCCGGCGTCACACATGCTGCTAGTGCGTGACCGGTTCCCCGAAATCTACGCTAAGACCTGTAAATTCCTGAACGTGGTCGATTACCTGAACCTGCGGCTGACCGGGTGGTTTACTGCTACTTTCGATTCCATTCTCACCTCCTGGGTGACGGACAACCGCGATCCCGATAATATCCAGTATTCCCCTGATCTGGTGCGTGACAGCGGTATAGACGTCGACAAATTCCCCGAAATTCTGCCCTGCACGGCCGTGGTTGGCACACTCAAGCCGGATGTGGCGGGGCAGCTTGGCCTGCCGGCGGATGTCAAGGTGGTGGCCGGAGCCATCGACAACACCGCGGCGGCCATCGGTGCTGGAACCATTGATGATTTCGCCACCCATCTTTATATCGGAACGTCCTCCTGGATGGCCGCGCATGTGCCCTTCAAGAAGACGGATGTGGCAACATCCCTTGCGTCCGTCCCCTGCGCGCTGCCGGGCCATTACCTGTTGACGGCCCTTCAGGCGACTGCCGGCGGCAACCTGACCTACCTGCGCGACAACATCCTGTACCACAAGGATGAACTGCTGCAAGAAGAGAATGTGCCGGATATCTTCAAGGTGTTGGATATTATTGCCGCGCGCGTTCCGGCTGGCAGCAACGGGGTGCTTTATACACCCTGGATCTGGGGTGAACGCGCACCGATTGACGACAAATACGTGCGTGCCGGCCTGTACAACCTTTCGCTGAACAACACGCGTGAGGATATCATCCGCGCGTTCCTTGAGGGGGTGGCATATAACACCAACTGGCTGCTGGAACCGTTCCAGAAGTTCACCGGCCGAAGGGTGAAGACCATCAACATCGTGGGAGGAGGCGCGCAATCGGATATCTGGTGCCAGATATTCGCCGATGTGATGAATGTGGAGGTTCGTCAGGTGACTGACCCGGTATATGCCAACGCGCGCGGCGCCGCCTGGATCGGCGCGGTGGGGTTGAAGGAACTGGCTTTCTCTGATATCCCGGGACTGGTCAGCTTCAAGAAGATCTATATGCCTGATCCGCAGAACCGCGCGCTGTATACCGAAAAGTTCAATGTGTTTAAGTTGATCTACCGGCAGATGAAGGGGATTTATAAACGGTTGAACCGTTAAAAAATTTAAATAACGGTATGATTATGAAGGAGAGACTCATGCCAGATAACACCTTCACATTATCACACCGTCCCATTCAACCGGATGATCTGCCGCTGATCTGTTCCTTTCCGCGGAGTGAACAGGAATTGTTCATGCTATTCCCGAAAGCCACCTACCCGTTGACCCCATCGCAGCTTCAGGAATCGATCAACGCGCGGCTTGACCCCACTGTTGTTCTCTGTGGTGAACGTGTGGTTGGTTTCGCCAACCTGTATCAATGTGAGCCCGATAGAACCTGTTGGATTGGCAATGTGGTGGTTGATCCGGATCTACGCGGTAAGGGGATCGGTACGTACCTGATCAATACTATGATCGGCATAGCCGTGCAAAAGTATAGGGTGAAAACCATGGAACTCTTCTGTATGAGTCACAATGTGGCCGGGCTATTCCTGTATACACGCCTGGGGTTCAGCCCAACTCGTATCGAGGAACGTGTTGACCGCCACGGCAATCGGATCGCGACCATTCACATGATCCGTACTATTGCGGAGCCAGGCGCGTGAACCTATAATTGGTACGTTCGGGGGAATGCTATTCCCGTGCTGAAACCAAACACACCATCCTGTCCAAGAGGTTCTATGTCAGAAAGCCTGTCCACGAAAAGCTTGCAATCCATTCTGACCTATCCGTTCAAAGACCCGGATTGGGCGGGTAAGTTCTTCACTGCCGTCGGGTTGACGTTTGCCGCGGGTATCGTCCCATTGATCCCCGCGTTGTTCGTCAACGGGTATTTGTACCGCATCATGCACAATGTGATCGTGGATAAGTTAGAACCCTCCATGCCGGAATGGACGGATTGGGGCAAACTGTTGAGCGATGGATGGAGGATGTTCGCTGTCACCTTTCTTTACCAGCTTCCGGTGTTCCTTATCGGGGCGGTCGGTTTAGGTTTTTACCTGGTGTCGTTTGTGGGAATCATGGCGGCTGAAGGCGCGGAGCCGGAAGATGCGGCGGTATTGCTGCCGCTGATCTCTTTTGGTGTGATGATGCTCTCGATGTTCGCGGCTACATTCCTGGGTATTCTTTTGTTCTGCCTGCTGCCCGCGGCGGTGGGTCACACGGTGGCCAATGATTCTTTTAAAGCCGGATTTGATTTCACCGGTTGGTGGCAGGTAATGAAAGCTAATGCCGGGGGGTTCGCCGTAGCGCTGTTGGTATTGTTCGGCTTGCTATCGGTGGTATATCTGATCGCCAACCTGTTGTATATGACCATCGTGCTGATGTGTTTGATGTTCGTCATCCCGCTGGTGGGGGTGGTCTATATTGGGCTGATTGGGGCAGCGTTGATCGGGCAGGCGTATCGCGAAGGTGTGGAGCGGTTGGAGGAAGTGCCGGCCGCGTAGATGTAGGTTGGAGAAACCGCATCAAACGAAAATCACATCCATTTGTATTGATTTAGACAAAAATCGACCGGCGGTTTCTCCAACCTGGTCAATCGGGACAGAAACCTTTCTAAAAAAAGTAAACTTTCAACTATGCCAGGTTGGAGAAAGCCGGAAAGGTGCGGCTTTCTCCAACCTACATCCATTCTTCAACACAGCCGCGTAGGTTGGGGAAACCGCCGGAAATAATTGACTTGTTTTTCACCACGTTTTGTGACATCTGTCACGCGGCGGTTTCTCCAACACCGTCTGCCGGGGACGAATCCCCTTTGAACAATTGGAATGAAATTTACCATACCTGGTTGGAGAAAGCCTAAAGAGCACGGCTTTCCCCAACCTACTTATTCAAACAATGTTGTGTTTATTATTGTTTTTGATGGGATCCATTCCGGCGGGTAATACCCATTTTCTTGATATTTCTTGAAACTGGATAATTTCCAATCTTCCGGGTTTTGAACGTAACCATGTTTGACCGGGTTGTAATGAATGTAATCGATATGGTTGTTCAGGTCTATTTCATCACGAATGGCGTGTTCCCAGTATCGGCGCTGCCAGTAACCGGCTTCCCCTTTGGCACCACATTTCGGCGGGGCGTCTGATTTCAACAGAGAATTCATTTTTCGGGAGAAAGTATTCTTGATAATGCTCCAACGAACCGGGAAGTTATCGTCATCCTCGGGCAATGTCCAGATCATGTGAATATGGTCGGGCATAATGACATGTGCATCGATCTTAAATGGATGGGATTTAAAGGCGGTACTGAATGATTCCCTCAAAGTATCCACATAAAGGGAATTATTTAAAATCTGACGTCTTTTAAAAGTTACAAGCGTGAAAAAGTAAGTTCCACCCGGTATTCTTAATCGACGATAGTTCATAAAATAGAACCCTGCCTATTACAAATTTTACTTCAACACTTTTTCATCGTCCTGACGAACTCATCCCTTTCGGTGACTCACGATTTGTAACCCCGATGCTCGAACCACCCGATCTCTTTGTGCGGGGTTTCACGCAGTTCCCATAACAACTGAGGGAATGTATTCCATCCTGGTGGGGTCAACACGCGGGAATGCAGCGTATACCCTTATGGTAAAGTCATAATTCGCATAGTAAACAAACTGGATCATGCCGAGTAAATGTATTGCTCCGGTTTGGTTATCTAGAAACCGGTGGCTGCTCTCTCAATCACGGGCTATAATCAAATACTTGCTCCGGAAGTAACTAATAATGGACCAGAAAAGTGAGGATACAGGATGGCAACAGAAAACACTCCCCTGGGTCAGATACTAAAAGGAAAGAACGTGCTGGTGACCGGTGCCGGCGGCGGAATGGGCGCGGGCATTGCCCGCCGGTTTGCCCTGGCCGGCGCCAATGTGGCGGTATGCGATCTCAAACCGGCAGATGCCACGCTGGAAACAATAATAAAAGCCGGTGTGAGGGGCTACGCCGCCGCGGCTGACGTGTCCGATGCGGCCAGCGTCACCGCGCTATTTGATGACGTGACGGTCAACTTCGGGCTGATCGACATTCTGATCAATAACGCCGGTATTTACCCCAACGCCGAGATCCTGACCATGACCCCGGAACAGTGGGACCAGACCATTGATATCGACCTGAAATCGGTGTTCCTGTGTACGCAGGCAGCCGCCCGCAAGCTGGTGGAAACCGGAAAAGCCGGGGCGATCGTCAACATTGGTTCGATCGATGCCACCAATCCGTTGTACGCGCACAGCCATTATTCCGCCGCCAAAGCCGGGGTGATCGCTTTTACCCGCGCGGCCGCGCAGGAACTGGGAAAATACAACATCCGGGTGAACTCGGTGTCACCGGGATTAATTAACCGCCCGGGGCTGGCGGAAGCCTGGCCGGATGGTTACAACCGCTTTATGGCGCGCACCCCCATAGGGAGGGTGGGTGAACCCGAGGATATCGCGGACGCCTGCATTTACCTGGCCAGTGACGCCGCGCGCTGGGTCACCGGAACCAACCTGATCGTGGATGGCGGAGTTCAGGCCTGCCCGATGTTCTAAACCTTTATACCGGGCGCCATCCGGTACAATAAGAAACTCATTGTCGACATTATTCTTGGAGGATCATGACAGACCGAGCGTACATCCAGAAATTGATCGAATTCTTCCAGTTGGAACCGCTTCCCGTGGAAGGCGGTCTGTTCAAACAGACGTACAAAGCCGAAACATCTCTGCCGGAAAATGTTCTGCCTGCCGGCTGCGAAGGTCCGCACCCTATGGGGACGGTCATCCTGTATTTTTATACCGATGATCCAGATCATTTCTCGGCCATACACAAGCTTCCGCTGGATGAGACCTATCACTTTTACATGGGTGATCCGGTGGAGATGCTGCTTCTGCACCCCGATGGCCGCAGCGAACGCGTCATTTTAGGGCATGACGTGCTGAACGGGCAGAAGGTGCAGTTCACCGTTCCGCGTGGGGTATGGCAGGCATCCCATCTGCTGCCCGGCGGGCAGTACGCGCTGGCCGGCACCACCATGTCACCGGGATACGCGGATAGTGACTACCTTGGCGGCGAACGTGAAGAACTGATCCGTTCATACCCTCAAGAAGCAGACCTGATACGCGCTCTCACCAGGCCCGGCGCGCCTTTGCGCACTGTTTGAACTGTGTAATAATACATCCGGTACAAATGAACCGGATGTATTGTTTAAGCTGAATGTATGAGCACTTCATCAAAACGTTTTCCCTCAAATCAAAAAAATAATGCGGCTGGCGACGCTTCCAGAATTTTTATGAGCCTATCACGCCTGGAAACCCTGGGAGATGCCATTTTTGCTTTCTCATTGACCTTGCTGGCATTTGACCTTGACCTCCCGGGCCTGGCAGGCAGTGACTTGAAGCCAAGGCTAATCGCCCTTCTTCCAAAACTCGTGATCTTCATTTTCACCTTCCTGGTGGTTGCCCAGCAGTGGGATGTTCATCAACGCACGCTGCGATACGTCGCCCATGCTGATGGCACGTTCATCTGGCTTAATCTTCTTTCGTATATGTTTATTGTGCTTTTACCAACGTCGGCCGATGTTCTGGGGGAATATCCACTTGAGCCGTTGGCGCTTATGGCCTTTGGCGTAAATCTGGCGCTTTTCAGTCTGGTCTCGTGGTTTCTGTGGCGGTACGCATCAGAAAAGGGGCGGTTGCTTCAAGAGGGGTTGAATAGCGAGATCGTCAAAATGATCGGAAACCTCTGGCTTTCTACACCGGTGATCATCGGAATTTGCATCCCTCTAAGTCTGCTGAGTGTATATCCGGTTTATGTCATCTGGTTTTTAATGCCCATCTTCTCGTATATCGTCAGTAAACGAACAGTCCAAAAAATCAGAGAACAAACAGATATTTCAGGGTAAGTATGCCATCATCAGAATTCAGGCGTGAATCGGGTGACCCGCAGCCGGCAACCGGCAAGGCGTATGACCGCTTCATGGAAAGTATGAAGATTGATTATTACAAGTGGCATGACGGCATCGGTTATGACCTTGACGCGCTGAATGAACTTGACAGCAGCGAGTTAAAACAGGTGGAAGACTTGCTGATCTCGCGCAAAGATCGTGACTGGCGCGATGTAGAAGCGCTGGCCGCGTTAAACACACCCGGATCCATTCAGGCTTTGAGGGATACCCTCACCAGCCCAAACCTGGAATGCCGGCTGATGGCGGTACGCTACCTGAAAGACCTTGGTATTGAAGACCACATCGAAGAGGTGATAGTACAGACTTTGCCGCAAACCAGCATTGGTGACGGCATGACATACGCGTTGACGCTGGCAAAACTTTACCAGACCGAAAATATCCGCCGGGCGGTGCTGCGCAGCGCGTTTACCGGTAAAGACGACATTCGGGTACATTGCGCGGCCATGGCGTTGTATCTCTATGGGATATCCAAATCTGATTTTGATAAAGATTTCAAGATCATCTTCGAATTTCATGAAAAAGATTTTAATGCCCGTAAACGAATTTTTGAACGGCTCTGCGCGATGGTGCGGGTAAATCCTGTTGACGTATTGTTTTGATTGGCCGAGAAGAACTTTTTTTTGTAACCGGAACGTATAATGATATAGATCGATCAATTCTCGGAGGTTTTTTTGAAGCCTGTGCGAAAGTCTGTCGGCGTGTTGTTGATTGCCGCCGGGGTCATTGGAATTTTGCTCAGTCTGGCCGGAATCGCCGGGGTATGGACGGCGCGTCCCGCTGTAATATCATCCATCCGTATGGTACTGGGCGCTCTTTCCAGTTCGGTTGAATCCAGTCGTCAGGCTGTGACGATCACCGAAGAGGCGTTGGATTCATCCATCGATGGAATGAGAACGTTATCCGATGTGGTTCACTCACTGGAAAAAAGTGTAAAGAACACCCGCCCCGCGGTGGAAACTGTCAGCGGGTTGTTGAATAAAACCCTGCCTGCCTCGGTAGAATCCGCCGCGAATTCATTGAACACCGCCAGAGAAGCAGCTGTCTCTCTGGAGAACGCTGTCAAACAACTGGACGTTCTGCAGGCGTCACTGAACACTATCCCGCTGATCAACTCTCTGATCCCGGATGAGTCCCCCGCGTACGAACCGCAGAAACCGCTGTCTGCTTCACTGGGTGAGTTATCCAGCAGCCTGGATACGGTTCCGGATTCTTTTCAGGATGTGTCGCGCGACCTGGATAAAGCAGCCGGCGACCTGCGCATCATAGAAGATGGACTGGGATCCATTTCAAAAAATGTTGACCAACTTTCCGCGAACCTTGAAAAGTACCGGGAAAATCTGGCAGAATCGAAGAAGTCGATGGACTCATTGAGCAGCCTGCTGACAAAGACGGGCGAAAGCCTGGACCCGGTGGTGACATCTATCGCGGTGCTTGTCACCTTGTTGTTTTTCTGTCTACTAATGACACAGGTTGTAGTGATCGATGAAGGTCGACGTTTCCTGGATGATGATGAATCCCGCCTTACAGCCAGCAGGCAACAAGGCGATTAATTTCTGGAGGATACCAAATGCCCTTTACCCTAGATTCAACCGTTGGCGAAATCCTTGGCAATCCGAAAGCGCGGGACGCGATGGATAAATACGCCCCGGGTTTGTCGTCAAACCCGATGATCGGGATGGCAAAGAATTGGACAATCCGTAATATTCTGGCCATGCCCCAGGCGAAAGCCGCCGGATTGTCAGTGGAGAAAGTTCAGCAGGTATTAGACGAAATCAACGCGTCAGATCTCTGATCCAATATAAGATTGATGTAAGAATCATCTTTTTGTGATTGACATTAGATAAAAACGGCTTATAGTATTAAAAATTCATTAATCTCTCCAACCGGTCTTTAAGACCTCCGGGGAAGGGGAGAAATCATAAACAGAAAAGGAGATATTCAATGAAATTTAGCGCCCCGAAAGTTGTAACATGGTGGATTTCTGTTGTTCTTGGCATTCTGGCCCTTCTTGCCGCATTCAATGTAGTCCCGGCAATTTCTCCGTTCGGTATTTGGTTTGCTATTGTGGGTCTGGCTTTGTTGGCTGTAGCCACAGTAACAAAAGGTCTATAAGTAACCTCTAATTATCAGACTCCCGGGTTTTCCATTCCCGGGAGTTATTATTTTAAATATCGCGAATGCCATTTATGGTAGAGAAAACGTCGGGTTCATCATTTACCCGGGCTTTATACTGGTTCCTTTTTGTTCTCCTGCTTTGGCCGGTTCAGTTATGATCGATTTTGGAAATGCTCACAGTAACCGGTTTTTATGCTAATTTTCAGTTATTGTTCATATCACCAATCATAAAATGAAGAAATGGTTCAAATCTGTAGAGAATGATGTGGTTTGTATCATCTCTTTTTTGAATGACCTGATGTAAATTAATTTCACCCCTATCCAATAAACTGCCTTTCTGCCTGAATTATTGATTAATGAGAACCGGGAGTATCCGGAAAGGAATAAGAAGAATCGATTCCTAACGAAGGTTATTCAACTACAGCCTTTTTTACAACTATATGAGCAGTTCAACGTATTAAAAAAAGACAACACTAACCTCATTCACTGGAGTATGAATTTTGAACACTTCCGCCCCTTCTTCTCATACCATCTGGCAGTCGATCGGGTTGCATTTAATTCCTGGAGCGCTGATCACCCTGTTCTTCTATCTGGCAACGCCGGCGCTGCAAAAAGCCGGCTTTCCGCCTATGATGGGTATTCTACTGGCTATTCTGTTCATTCTTGTCCCTTTTGAACTGGGATACCTGTTATATGAGAGCAAAAAAATCAGCGGTCGATTTTCATTAAAAGAAGTGATCGGTGACCAACAACCGGTTGTCTGGTGGCAGTTTGTCTTGATTACTCTCGGACTGATCTTCTGGTGCGGTTTCTTCTTTGTCAATATGTCAACCATTGACGATTACATCACCCGTACCTTCTTTTCCTGGCTTCCGTCATATTTCTCCTTCGGGTTGGCGCCCGAAACAGCGAGTCAATATCCGGCCTGGTCTGTTAGGGCAACTGTCATCGCGGCGTTGATTCTTAACGGCTTCGCGGGTCCGATCGTGGAAGAATTTTACTTCCGCGGCTACCTTTTACCGCGCATCCCGGCATCCCGGTTCTGGGCGCCGATGATCAATGTTCTACTCTTTTCGCTGTACCATTTCTTCAGCCCCTGGCAAAATATCACGCGTATTCTTGCCTTGATCCCCATGGTCTACGCGGTTTCATGGAAACGCAATATTTACCTGAGCATGGTCACACATTGTGCTATTAACACAATCGGTATGCTCGGATTACTATCTCTACTGGCGGGCTGATATCTTGATGTCTGGCGAGATAATATTTAACCGATTACAAGACATTTTTTTCCGACCCAAACCGTTTTCCGTGTATACAACCGGTGAACTCTGGACGGATGACTATACCTCACAGCGGATGCTTGAAAACCATCTTGATGGTGCATCGGATCTTTCTTCCCGCGGGTTTGACTTCATTGACCGGTCTGTAGACTGGATGATTAACCATTTCAATATTAAAGAAGATATATCTGTTGCTGATTTTGGTTGCGGGCCGGGCTTATATACATCGCGACTGGCAAAAACCGGCGCACGGGTGACCGGTATTGATTTTTCCCTGCGGTCGATTGAATATGCGCGCCAATATGCCGCCTCCAACAATCTCAATATCCGGTATATCCACCAGGATTACCTGAATTTTGAGAGTTTCGAGCGGTTTGACCTGATAACCATGATCTATTGCGATTATTCTGCATTGAGTCCATCTCAACGTAAAACTATGCTGGATAAGTTCGCGTCACTGCTGACAGTCGATGGGAAAATCTTGCTGGATGTACATTCCTGTGCCGGGTTTGATTTGTTAGAGGAATCTGTTATCTGCGGGAGGAATCTGATGAATGGATTCTGGTCGCCCCGTGACTATTTCGGTTTTAAAAATACTTTTAAGTACCCGGATGTAAAAGTATCACTCGATAAATATACCCTTATCGAAGAAGACCGAATCCGAACTATCTATAACTGGCTGCAGTATTTTGACCGTGATAGTATCCGGGCTGAATTTGAACAAAGCGGGCTGATGATTGAGTCGTTCCCCGGAGATGTGGCCGGAGGTTTGTATTCACCGGAATCCCCGGTGTTTGCCGTGATCGCCTCGCTTGAATAATTTGACTGTTCAGAAAAAAATCCCGTCAAATTTAATCATGTCACTATCAATGTTCTAATCTGGCAAAAGGCATAATAAATAACGTAGTAATTTCTCAAATATTATTGGGCTTTCTTCAGAATACTGTATGGTAAATATGTGTCCTCTTACGTGACGGATGGATATTGCCATTCAGATATGGTTAAAAATTCCACACAAAGGTCCAATAAAACCGGTCATCTATTATTTAAGAAGGCTGTACATATACTGATTTTTTGGGGGGATTCAGATAAAGTAGATAAATCAAATACTCCCTCTCTGAAGGTTTGAAGGGAACGCTAAAGAACGGGCTGTTGGTTATTCTTTTCAACCACTAATTCCATCAGTAGCCGTTCTTTAATTGAAAGGATGTCTATTGGCCGAAAATACCACCATTTCAAAATAGTACAGGTCATGCACGATCCTTGTGTGCCCTCCTCCATATCGTCTGTAGATTATTTTTCTTTATTTGGCAGGAAATTTTAAAATCCCAATCAATCATCTGAGGAATATATGGAAAAGGAATCCGAAAATTCAATCCTCAATACCATGGTAGCGATACTCATTGCTATTGTGGTGGTGGTCGGCGCGTTGGTCAGTTGGCGCGCCTCTGTAATTGATGATGGCGCCGGTGACGCGGATTACGCGGGATTGCGCTCAACCATCTTTTCTGTACGTGCGCAGGCGGTGAATAATCTGAACGCCTATGAATCCTACGGGAATTACGTCAGTTATACCCGGAACAACAAACTTGCCAGACTGTTGATGGAAGACCTGAAAGTTGCTCCTGAAGATCAACAAGACCTGATAACCGAGCAAATGAAAGTAGCCAAAGATCTGGCGGATGCCGACCGCAGCCTGTTCGATACAAAATACCTTAACCGTGACGGCTCCTATTCGGTGCAGCGTCAATTGGGCGTAATGCAGGCTGATGCCGCCCGTGAAAATGACCTTGACTATGAAAGCCAGTTCGCGGAAGCCGATAAAGGACGGGTAAAAACCCGTAGTATGTTGTTTTCTGTCATGATCCTATCCATTGCCACTGTTTTCTACGCACTGGTTGAATCTGTTGAAGGCCGAATCAAATTCGTTATGATCGGCCTCGGTTCGCTTGTTGCCATTGCCGGTATTGTAATGGCCGCCATGGTCTGGTTTGGGGCTTAATAGGAGTTTAAGATGGCAGATAACATGGAACAAAAATCAACTCATGTTTTTGAATTTAATAAAATTATTGCCGTTTTGATCGCGGTTGTAACCTTGATCACAGCGGTTATAGCGTACTGGCAAAGTGACGCCAGCGGCCGTGATGATCAGGCCAACCGTGATGGCATGCGTTACGTTCTGGAGGCGTTTGGCACCCAGATCAGCGGTGATGCGCGAGTCAATTTTGCTTATAACAAAGCCTATCAATCTGTATATGAGTATGAGTTACTGGCGAACTCGGCGGCCAACCGCGAAAATACCCTGGCTTCAGAAAATTATGCCCAACTGGCTAATGAAATGAAGTCGTTGAGCCCGTTGATGGCCGCCCCGTATTTTATCAATGCGGAAGGCGCAGCTCCCGATTTAGCCCGTTATGAGTCTGATGTGTATCTCGTAAAAGTGACCTCTCTGCTGGAAGAATTTGCCGCGGCTTCCGCTGTGAAAGATGCGTGGGATTCAAAGGCGAACACGTATATTGTCCACCTTACGCTTCTGGCGGTTTCATTATTCCTGTTTGGTCTATCCACCGCCATTTCAAACGAGAAGACCCGTTGGTTTTTTTCGGGAGGTGGCGTGGTTTTCGCGTCAATCGCCATTGTGTGGGCGGTTTCATTGTACGTGAAACCAGTGTTTGACCTGCGTACCCGGGGTGATGCCATTGACCGATATTCCGAGGGGGTAGGGTTAGCCCATCAGGGAAAATTTTCCGACGCGGTGGAGGCATTTGACAAAGCGGTTGCCGCTTACCCGAATTATGTCAATGCTCTGGTGGAACGTGCCGGCGCCCAATCTGCGCTGGGTGACCATGAGAAATCTATCGCGGATTATGAACACGCAATTGCCGCGGGAGACTCAAGGGCTAATACATTTGGCAACCTGGCATACCAATATCATCTAATGGGTAATTTTGAGAAAGCCATTGAGTATGACCGCAAAGCTATTACGGCCAGTGGCGCAGAACTGTGGCCGCTGTTTGACCTGGGCTTGAACCTGATGGCCGGCGGAAAACTGGAAGATGGTCTCGCGGTGTACAACCAGGGGATTGAAACGGCCATAACCAGAGTTGTAGACGCCAAAAAAGCTGGAGCCGAAGCTCCTTCCTATGTATGGTATGGTATGGAAGACAGCACCGAGATGTTGGATAGCCTGATCTCTGATCTGGCGGCGGGTGACAAAGAATCTGTTGCCGCGAAGATTGCCAATCCAGAAGAGTTTAAGAGAGCGGCGGAAAAGCTGATGTTCCGCCTTAAATCAACGGCGGCAAGCCTGGAATTTACCGGTGCCGCACCCGCGGGTGAATCAGGTGTGGTCATTTCACCCTTCGCCTTTGTTTTGCCAGAAAAGAATGACGCGGGTGAAATCACCGGATATTCAGAACCGTCTGAAAGTTTTACAGCCGGAATTGATGAATTCGCCGTACAGTTCGAATACCATGGTATGCCGTCCGGGAAGGACGTTTTATTCAAGCTATATATCAATGGAATTGAAGATCCCTCCTGGCGGATACATCAGAAGTGGGAATTGGGAGCTGATGGCACGGCTGAGATTCCCGTAAGCTACGCGTATAGTGATACCTTTGTTTTTGAGCCCGGCCAGTATGTGGTTGAAATGTATGTGGATTATCAACTGGTTCAACGGGGCGGCTTAACCATCGAAGAGTAACACTCTGTGAAGCGTATCGGGCGGCACGGTTTTTTGTGCCGCCCGATTTTTTTTGCATCCTTACATCTGAATTTTCGTACAATAAGTAATCATATAAGGAGAATAATCATGGAGATCGATATTCAATTCCGTCCGTCATATTCGTTGGCAATCGTCAAACTGGCGCCAAACGAACGCGTTCGCGCGGATAAAGGTTCAATGGTCAGTCATTCAGCCGGAGTAGAAGTTGAAACCAAAGCCGAAGGTGGTTTTCTGAAATCATTGGGCCGTTCTATTCTGGGTGGCGAATCTTTCTTCCAGAATTTCTGGAAAGCCGGCGGGCAGGGCGGTGAAGTTACCCTGGCGCCGGATCTTCCCGGTGATATCATCTGTATTCAAATGACCGGTACCCCGCTTCTCATCCAATCTGGTTCATACCTGGCTTCTGAAGATGGGATTGACATTTCAGGAAAACTAAGCGGTAAGGGATTTCTATCCGGTGAAGGTTTTTCCATGTTGGAGGCAACCGGTTCCGGCAAGGTTCTGGTTTCCTCGTATGGAGCGATATACGAAAAAGAACTTGGATCGGGCGAAAAATATATCGTTGATACCACCCATCTGGTGGCATTTGACGGCAATGTCAATGTTCAGGCCAGGGCGGTTGGCGGCTTGAAATCTACTGTGCTTTCGGGCGAAGGACTTGTCGTTGAGTTGACCGGTCCCGGGAAGCTTTACCTGCAAACTCGCTCGCCGCAGGCGCTCATCAGTTGGATCATCCCTCAGATTCCAACAAAAACTGTTTCATCATAAAAAATAGATCACAAAGGGTCAGTTGGATAATCAGTCCGCTGACCCTTTGTCATTCTTTCAGGTGAATACATGGAAAAAAATAAACGAACTGTCTTTATTACCGGCACGTCAAGTGGAATAGGCACAGAAACCGCGTTGTATTTTTATGAGAAGGGGTGGAATGTGGTGGCCACGATGCGTCGGCCGGAAGAACGCCAGACACCTTTGCACGCAGCTGGTTTAGCCGACCTGGTTCACCTGGATGTGACGGATGAACCCACCATACATTCCGCGGTTCAATATGCTCTTGAAAAATACTCCTCTATTGATGTTCTGGTGAACAATGCGGGGTATGCCGCCTACGGCCCATTTGAAGCTACTGCTCCAGCGAAAATCATGAAGGAATATGACACCAATGTGTTTGGTCTGATGGCAGTAACCCGCGCGATACTGCCGAGCTTTCGCAAACAAAATCACGGAACGATTGTCAATGTGGCATCTGTTGGCGGGCAAACGGCTTTTCCGTTGTATTCGATCTATAACAGCACCAAATTTGCCGTGGAAGGCTTTTCAGAATCGCTGCATTATGAGCTTACCCCGTTTAATATCAAGGTCAGACTGGTTGAACCCGGGGTGATCAAAACCGATTTCTATGACCGTTCATTGGATCGGGTAGATCCCGGGGGAGCTGATGGCGCGTATGATGACTTCATCAAACGGGCAAAAAAGAGCATGAGCGATGCGTTTATCCGGCAGGGAAGCGAACCGTTGCTCGTAGCCCGCGAAATATATAAAGCTTCGACGGATACCGGCTCCCGTCTGCGTTATCCCGTTGGGGCAGACGCGCATTTCATGCGTGTCTGCCGCTGGCTTTTGCCAGAAAGGTTGTTGTTCAAATTGATCGAAAAGATCACGTTATATTAGATAAAGGCGAGGATCAAGCCATGGAAACCATCACCTGGGCTGATTTTGAAAAAATTGACCTGCGCGTAGGCACCATCATTGACGCGCAGGACTTCCCTGAAGCGCGCAAACCGGCATATAAATTGTCCATCGATTTCGGCCCTGAAATAGGTATCCGGAATTCCAGCGCTCAAATCACCGACCTTTATACCAAAGAAGCGTTGATCGGGCGCCAGGTCGTTGGGGTGGTCAATTTTCCGCCGAAGCAGATCGGGCCGTTCATTTCAGAATGCCTGGTCACCGGCTTTCACCGGGATGACGGCGCGGTAGTGTTGGCTGTTCCTGATCGTAGCGCTCCAAACGGCAGCCGGTTGATGTAAAAAACCTGGCAGATCGTAATAACCCGGATATGCCCCTTTTTTTTTGTGTGTAAATATTTGTCATAAATTTTCGTAACATTAAAAGATAATTAAACTGCGTTTAATCAGACAAATAAATGAACAATATCACATGGGGATTGAGTTCGAAAGTATTAAACTTTTGTAAGAGAAAAGAAGAGTTCTCGGCGATTTGCTCCCCATAAAAGAAAAATTGAATAAGAAAAAGTGCGCCGGGGGACGTGCCGGGATCCTGCCTGGAGCAGGAAGAGTTTTTGTAATCACGCTGCCTACCGGTGTGATTCAATCATATTTTTTGGCGCTCGCAGCGCCGGGAGGAAAAGGTATGAGTATTATCTTCATCGTGTTGGGTGGATCGGCAATTTTTTATATTGCCTATCTCACCTACGGCAAATTTGTGGCAACAAAAGTTTATGAACTTAATGACAAGAATGTAACACCTGCTGTTGAATTGGAAGATGGTCTCGATTATGAACCTATCGAATCCAAATTCCTGCTTGGGCAGCATTTTTCTGCTATCGCAGCAGCCGGACCCGTGACCGGCCCAATTCTGGCCGGTATTGCCTATGGCTGGGTCCCCGCGTTGATCTGGATCATCCTCGGTTCCATTTTCATTGGTGGTGTCCATGATATGGGCGCCCTCATGGCCTCAGTGAGAAACAAAGGCCGCTCTATTACCGAGACAGTCCGGGTTCATGTTTCTAAGAGTGCCTGGGTTTTGTTTAACCTGTTCATCTTCTTTGCACTGGTGCTGGTTATCGTCGCCTTTACAGATGTCACCAGCTCGGCTTTTGTAAATGTGGTTGAACTGGCCGATGGTGAAACGGTTGGCGGCGGTGCGATCGCTTCATCCTCCATTATGTATCTGATTCTTCCGATCATCATGGGGTTTTTGCTTCGTTACACAAAACTCAATTTGACCTGGGCGACAATTATTTTCCTGCCATTGGTTGGTGTAGCCATCTGGGCTGGAAAGTATATGCCGGTTGTTATGCCTGAAGTAGCAGGTCTGCCTCCTCAAAAGGTTTGGAACCTGATCATCATGGTGTACTGCATCGTGGCTGCCGTAGTTCCGGTATGGGCGTTGCTCCAACCCCGCGGCCATCTGGGTGGTTATTTTATGTATGCTTCCGTGGTTGTTGCCGCGATTGGTGTTATCTTCGGCGGTTTCACTGTTAATTACCCTGCCTTCACCAAGAGTTTTGGGAGCAATGATTTCTGGACCCCGATGATGCCCATGCTGTTCATTACCGTCGCCTGCGGCGCTTGCTCAGGTTTCCACGCCCTGGTGGGTTCAGGTACGACATCAAAACAACTGAAAAAAGAATCGGATGCCAAACTCATTGGTTATGGCGCTATGCTTCTTGAAGGTGTTGTGGCTTTGATCGCCCTGTCTACGGTTATGATCCTGGCCAAAGACAACGAACTGTTGAAAAAATCACCGAACTTTGTTTATGCTTCCGGTATCGGCGCCTTCATGCAGTTGATCGGTGTCAGCCCGGCATTCGGTATTTCATTCGGTTTGATGGCTTTCACTACCTTCGTGTATGACACTCTTGATATCTGTGTCCGCCTTGGCCGCTTCATTATTCAAGAACTCACCGGTTGGAAAGGTTGGGTTGGCCGTATTCTTTCAACAGCGATCATGGGCGGTTTGCCAGTCTTCTTGATGACTGTAAATATGACTGACGCGGAAGGTAAACCTGTGGCTGCCTGGAGCGTTTTCTGGAAAACATTCGGCGCATCCAACCAGTTGCTGGCTGCTCTGGCCCTCATCGGAATTACCATCTGGCTGGTCAACACGGCTAAGAACAAGAAAGCCTGGATTGTCACCTTCTTGCCGGCTGTATTCATGTTCATCATGAGCACCTGGGCATTAATTAATATGTTCCTTCAGTACACCACAAAAAATGGCGCCTGGCTTGGCTTCCCTGCTGGAGCTAATGTCATCATCCCGATCACATGCGCAATCTACGTTGTCCTGGCTATATGGATGGCTGTAGAAACCATCAATGCGTTCCAAAAATCGCACAAGGGTGGCGCCGGCAAGGCGGCAGCTGAAGCCGCAAAATAAGGCAAAGTTTATGAAGGTAAAGAGCTGCCTTTTCAGGCAGCTCTTTTTGTTTGTTAAGATGGGTGTTCTCGGTAGTTGTTGGTTTGAAAAATTCGCCTATACTTACTTTGGATCGAATTTTCTCAAGTGGGAGTTTTTTATGAAGAAACATTCGTTTATTTTTCCAATATTTTTCTTGATTCTATCCGCGCTGGCCTGTAATTTTGACAGTTCTCTCATTACCGGTCAAATGCCGCCGGCCACATCCGCTCCTGTTATTGCGACACCAGCTTCTACCCAGGAAGAGGTAACTGTTTCAACAGAGGAAGTAGCCGGAACTGAAGAAGTTGCTGAAACAGAAGAGGTGGTTGAAACTGAGGAAGTATCGGTACTGACACCCACAGAAGAGAATGACGGTAAACTGGATCCCTGCACGTTGCTGACCGCTAAACAGGCGGAATCCATTCTGGGGGAGCCGGTCTCTCCGGCAGAAGTAAAAAACGGTTCCTGTGTCTATTCCAACGCGAAAGATAAATTGTTTATGATCAACATCGCGGCGGCTCAAGATAAAGATGCAGTTGGAATTCTACAGGGTCAGGCTATGCTGCTTATGTTTACCGGTAATCCGGTGAGCGATGAACTGAAAAATACGTTAAAAACCCTATCGGATAATCTCGACTATAAAGGATTTTTCACTCAATTAGCCGCGGCTGCAAAAGGCTCGCCCGTTATGACGGCTAAACTATTCACCGGCGGCGGGAATGATCTGGTTTACTGGGCATGGATTAGCGCCCCACCGAGACGTCAGGGAGCGTTTGTGGCCGTCAGAAAAAACACATTGATAAATATTAATGTGGTTTTAGCGGATTCGGCGGATGGAAACGCATTGGTCAAATCATTGAATTCTCTGGCCGGTGAAGCCTTTGCCAGACTGCCGGAAAAATTCAGTTCGAGCCAAAAAGATGCCACAATTACAACTGAAAGTTTGGGCGCGGAGAACGTAACTATTACCGTGGTGCCTGAAACACCGGTTCCCGCGGCACAATCAAACCCGACGCCAGTACCCACCGGTATTGCTCCTCCGGTTCTCGTCTCACCGGCCGATGGTACCACGTTCGACATTTACCCCCGCACCACAACACTGGAATGGAAACCTGTTCTTGGGGCCACACGTTATCTCGTGGATATCATGGCATGTAGTTCGAGCAATAAATCGAATTGTTTCTCACACCCTATGATTGAACAGTCATCCCGCGAAACTGTTGAAACCTCATACACGTTCAATTTCATCGGCGCGCAGCCAGGAAAATGGCGGGTCACTGCCATCGGTGCTGATGGAAAACTGGGAATTCCATCCAGTTGGTGGACGTTCACGTACTCCAAATAACAGACACCACCGCTTATTCTGTTATGGCATTGTGTAACAGCCCGGTTGAAAATGATAACTCTTCCGGGTTTATTTTGCTTTTAAGATGGACTCCGCGGACTGTTTTAACAGTTGAAGATGGAGAAGGGGAAGCAGGGCGTTAATATTCTCCACACATTTTTTAATAGCCCGGGTTTGTTCATCCTGAGTGGCGTTTTTCATTACCAATGGTTGACGGATGTACAGGTCAAACGCGTTTTTTTCAACATTCGTCAGTTCTATCAGTTTAAGAATGACTTCCTGTGCCATTCCGAGCGGAATACCGGCATCCAGGAAGTATTTCATGAAACGGCATATTTCCAGACAGTATGAGGGGAACACATTCGGATCTTCGCGGGTAGGACTGATGATCTTCAGTTCGATCAGATGTTTGACCATAGGCAGGTCGTACCCGATGCTCAGAATCTGATCCAGTGAAACAGTTCTTTCGGCCCTTTCATATGGAAGCAACGCGTTAATCTGGTTCAGCACCCCCAGCACCAGATCTGGATCCGGCTCTTTTTCTGTGTTCATTATTTGTTTTATCTGTAGAAGTGAAAACCCGGATTTTTTCAACAGACGGATTTTCTCAAGTTTTTGCACAAATTCATCGTCATAATACGCCATATTACGCGCGGATTTTTGCGGAAAAGGGAGTAATCCCTCCCGGATATAGAAATTGATCGTGGCACGCGTGAAGTTTGTCAACTTCTCAAGCTCGCGCATTGGAATCCGTTTACTTTCGCCCTTGGCATTTTCTTTTATCAGTGAGTCCTGCATGATCGCATCCTAATCCAAAATCGGATTATCTGAAGTACTGCTACCTGTGTCAAATTTTTATATGAATACCATCTTACCATATTGACAAAACCCTGTTCATCTATATACTTCGTTAAGTAATAAGTAATACTACATACATTATATATTCGAGGTGAGCAATTTGAACAGATTACTGAAACACGGATGGTTGCCAGTAGTCGTCTGGCTTTTAATCTTTGCAATTGTTATTTTGACCATGCCGGATATGAGCGCGCTGGTTCGCGAAAAAGGCCAGGTGGTGGTTGGCAGCTCCTACTCTTCTTCGATTGGCAGTGACATTGTTAAAAAGATTGATGCCGCCAATAGCGAAAATGTAAAAGAGATCAGTGTGGCATTGGTCTACAACAACCCCAACAAACTCTCGGATACCGATAAATTAAAAATTAAAGTACGTCTGGGTGTGTTGGAGCAATTGAAAGATAAGTATCACATCATCAAGCTGGAAAACCTGTTCACCAATGAAGATCTGGCAGACTCGTTGACATCCAGAGATGGGACGACAATGCTGGTACCGTTGACAATCGATAAAGCCGGCCGTTCAGTCAACGATATCCGCGAGGAGATCACCAGTATCAGCAAAGTGGATGGTGTACATCTGTATACCACCAGCGCCGATCTGGTGACAGAAGACTTCATCCGGACGACCGAACAGGGTATCGAGAAGACGGAAATCATCACCATCGTATTCATAATTCTGGTGTTGCTGATCATCTTCCGGTCTCCGATCACACCACTGGTCACCATCTTATCCGTAGGGCTCTCTTTCTTTACGTCATTGAACGTTGTTCTTCAACTGGTGAAATACGTTAACTTCCCTGTTTCCAGTTTCACAAAAGTGTTCCTGATTCTGGTGCTCTTCGGTATTGGTACGGATTACACCATGCTGCTGCTGATGCGCTACAAGGAGGAGCTTTCCAAGGGGATCGACAAGAAGACGGCCGTACTCACGTCGTATAAAACAGCCGGCAAGACAGTTTTCTTGAGTTCGTTAACGATTTTGATCGGTTTCACCTGCCTGTTCTTTGCGCAGTTCTGCACTTACCGTTCCGCGTCTGCCGTGGCTATCGGTGTGGCTATTCTGCTCCTCGTATTGTTCACGTTTGTTCCGGGTGCCATGGTCTTATTGGGTAAGGGGCTGTTCTGGTCACCGTTCAAAACACAGGGACATTCTGACAGTAATTTATGGCGCCAGGTATCCGCGTTCTCGGTCAAATTCCCCGGGATCACGTTGCTGGTCACAGCTGTAATATGCAGCACGGTCTTCTTCTACAATGACCGGCTTTCCTATAACAACCTGAAGGAGGTTGGAAAGGAATACCCGTCGATCGTAGGAAATGACGTGGTATCGGCTCATTTCTCCCGCGGACAGGTGATGCCGGTCACCGTGGCTATTGATAGTAAAGAAGGTCTGGATAATCAGCTTGACCTGTCATCCATCGACAGCATGACCGAAGCCATCAAAATGGTGAAGGGTATCGATAAGGTATACAGCGTCACCCAACCAAAGGGTGACCGATTGAAAGAACTCTATCTGAATGATCAGGCAGACACGCTGAACAACGGTCTGGATGATGCAAAAGATGGGCTTACCCAGATCCAGAACGGGTTGAGCGACGCCATAAAGCAGATGAATTCCCAATCGGATTCGATGGATTCCATCCAACAGCTTCAGGACGGAACCAATGACCTGATCTATGGACTTGACAGGCTTACCGCCGCCGGCGTCGAATTCCGTGACAAATTGAAGGACGGTTCCGGCTCCGCGGAAGACCTGGCCAATGGTATTCAGAAAGTGGATAACAGCATTGGCGATGCACAAAACGGAATTTCGCAATTGCAGGTTGGTTATTCGGCTGTTGCCGCCGGGCTTAATCAGATCGATGCCGGGTTGAAAGCCATGCTGACCAGCGCGAACACATTCAAAGCCGGGCTGGATGGGGTGGTGGCCATGCAAACTGGTCTGGCGGCCAATCCCACATATGCCAGCGACCCTGCCTTTTTAAAAATGGCCGGAACAACATCCGCCCTGGATACCAAGTTTGATGACTTCATTACCGGCCTTACCAATCTGGAAGCGGGTGCGGATGCCGCGAAAAACGGAATTGCTACTGCAAACGCGGGTTTGACCCAGGTACAGGCTGGCCTGTCCAAGATCAAACAGGGTACCGGTCTCTTGAATGAAGGTGGATGGAAAATGAGTGATTCCATCGGCAGCGCGGCAGAGGCTCAATCCCAGATCGTAGATGGCATGTCTGCGCTGGATACTGGCGCAAAAAAATTGCGAGAAGGCCAGAACCAACTTATAGATGGTATTTCCACCCTTTCTGATAAGGTGAAAGAATTGAGGGAAGGTTTGAATGACGCCAAAGAAGGGGTAACAGCCATCAATGATGGAATAGGTTCGGCGAATGATTACCTGACCAAACTCTCCACCTCGAGAATATCCATCGGAACATTCTATATCCCGGCAGACAAGATCCATGAATCGGATTTCACCCGGTCAATGGATACCTATATGTCCAAAGACCGCAAGACAACCCGTATTCTGATCACTCTAAGCGTTGACCCGTACACCCGCGAAGGTATGCAGGTTGTGGACAATATATCCAAAGTGGTCTCCTCTTTTGTGCCCAACTCAACCCTGAAGGATTCTTCCTGGGGTGTGACCGGCATCACGCAGACCAACAACGATCTGAAAGCCATGTCATCCAGCGACTTCACGTTCTCACGTGTGATCATGCTGGTCGGCATCTTCATTGTGCTGGTATTCGTCACCAAGGATATCTGGATGCCAATCTTTGTGATGATCTCACTGGTGGCTTCGTACTTCATGGCTATTTCATTGTCTGGTTTGTTCTTCCAGCATATAGTACCGATCGGTGATCTTTCGTGGAATGTGCCTTTCTGTTCATTTGTGATGATTGTCACCCTGGGTGTGGATTACAGTATCTTTTTGATAATGCGCCAGAAAGAGAACAAGGAAATGAGTGAGACGGATTCCATCACCCAGGCCGCTTTCAAGGTAGGAAGCGTAATCATCTCTGCCGGTTTGATCCTTTCAGGTACGTTTGCCTCTATGTATCCCTCCGGCGTGGATACGCTGATGGAGATGGCTGTGACCGTTATCGTGGGCATCATGATGTTGTGTCTGGTTTTCCTGCCGATCTTTATCCCCACTATGGTTTCGCTCAAGTCGAAACTGATCAATATGAAAGACTGATGGAGACACTGGCGATGAATACCCGTGAACCGAATTATTGCTTCTCAAAATTAAGTTGGAGGTCTCGCATGTTCAAAACTGGAAAAAACACAGGGAAAGCTGCCCTGATAGCCTTATCGATACTCGCTACGCTTGGTCTGATACCCGCACAACCTGTACTGGCGGATAACACGCGGACAGCTACTCCAGCCCCGGTAGCGTCAAAACCCGGTGGCACATCGGAGACAAAGATCGATGTTTCTGATGATCCCATTCTGTCCGTCGCCTATTCCAGTGATGGAAAGATACTGGCAGCGGGTTATAAGAATGGCATCAGCCTGTTGGATGCCGCGAAGCTGACCTTTATCAAAGCGGTTGACCTGTCTTTCTCGGAAAATGAGGCGGTTGACCTGGTCTTCAGTCCGGATAACAAATATCTGGCCGCGATAGGCCGGCACTGGGATTCATCGGATTCATTCACCACAACCGCGTATGTGTGGGATATGACGGATTGGTCGATGTCATTTACCGTGAAAGAAGGCCGGGGAGCCATCACGGGCATAGCCTGGAACGCGAACAGCAACCTGCTGACGGTTAGCCGCGATAAAACCGATGACAATGGTAACGCGGTTTTTGTCTACAGCATGGATGGCGCGAAACAGGAATCCCATGAATCCCCTCAGGTCAGCCGGCTTTCGGTGAATACCGCAAAGGATGCCCTGTTCCTGGGCAGCCCGGATGGTTTCCTGTACACCTACAACGCGGCAGCCAGCCAGTTCCGCTCCCGTGTGAAATTCCATTCGTCCAATATCAATTCGCTGGCGGCAGAAAATAGTCAGGCGCTGCTGGCGGCCGGTGATGATGACGGCAACCTGATGTTACTGGATACCGGCAATAATTATCCCTTCCTGCTGAAGGAAAAGAACGTGGGGTACAAAAGTGGCGTTTCCATTGCCCATGATGGATATGAGATCGCCTATTGCACATCCAAAGGCAACCTGGCCTTAAGTCAGGCAAAAGTTCTGGAACCCATGCGGACCCTGTATTCCGGCACGGATAAAGAATCATGCAACGTCACAACATTCTCTCCGGATGGCGCAACCCTGACAGCCGGATTTACTGACGGCGCGTTACGCGTATATCCCATCCATGCGGCTGATCTTGAGACTTCCGATCCGGTGGCGCCATTCGCTGCCGTGGTACTGCCCACGCTAACACCCACTGCTGGAACAACCATCAGTCTTGATAAACTTCCAACCCAAAAAGTACCAGAGTTATCAAAAGACGCGATCGTTGACTGGAACGCGGACCAGGTCAAGGTTTTGAAAAAAGGGATAAACCTCGAAGACTTCGCATCGATCTACCAGAGCCAGATCCATTATCCTCTGAAAATAATCGGAACATCCGGGAACATATTGCTGGCAAAAGATCGTACAGGAAATTACCGGGCGGAAATGGTGAATGACACGATCATCAACATTCTGGACCAGAACCGTCAAATCCGGGTTTCTCTGGCGGCTAATGGCCTGAAATTGACTACACTGTCCTTTGATCCAAAAGCTGACCGAATTGCCGCCGGTACCACCGATGGGACAATCTTTATCTGGAATATGCAGACTGGCGAAAAGACCTGCGAAATTTTCGATACTCCTAACAGGGTTAGGGCTTTGCAATTCAGCAACAGCGGTTCCATCCTGGCGGCCGGATATGGGAACATGAATCTCAGCCTCTTCTCCCCCGATACCTGCAACCGGATCATTAAACTGGCGGATACCACCAAACCGGTCAATCAGATCTCTTTCAGTACCGATGACCAGTACCTGGTCTCCGCCGAGACGGATACCAGCGCCCAGATATTCAAGGTACCGACTCAGGAATTGCTGTTCAAACTGGTGCCTGATTTCTCTCGCAACGGCCTGTACACGGCTGTTTACAACCCTGACCAGACCTTGCTGGCGGTTGGAAGTTATGAAGGCATACTCACCATCTGGAATGTCAACAGCCGTGAAGTGCGTCTGCGGTTGACCGTCGGTTCGGCTGATAACCCGATCACCAACCTGCTTTTCTCTTCAGATGGAACAAAATTGTTCGCCTGCTTGAAAGATAAAACTTGCTCAGTTCTCGGAATTCAAGAAAAATAACAACAGATATTGTGTCTGATTTTTAATCTTCACTTCCTCTCTATTTATAGGTGATGACCCGGATTTCAATATGGGTCATCACCTATAATTATGCAAATTATTACAAAATTGTAATTATCCCTCTGCAACTGTTGCAGTTTTTGTAACCTGGATAAAAAATCGTATAAAATCAGTCCACAACAGATAAGAATCGTGAAAGACTTTCGAAATTTCGAGGTCATGTTGACACCAAAAACTGATTTTCTGCTGTTGGTCGATCACGGGAAGCTCGGATATCAATATTGAAGACCGCCCGGGCAAATGCCATTAAATTTAAAAAGTAATAAACCACAGGAACCCTATGAATGAGATAAAACGTGTAGCCATTCTGGGCGCCGGGGCTATGGGCGCGTATTTTGCCACCCGGTTCTTTGAATCCGGGTTTGATACCTGCCTGGTAGCCCGGGGGCAGCGTAATGAGAGATTATCGCGTGAAGGGTTGATCGTTAATGGGAAGAAATATCTGATTCCAGTAATAGATCCAGATACGGCCCGTCAACCCGTTGACCTGATTCTGGTCGGGTTAAAACATCACCACTTGCAAGAAGCCGCAAGCGGTTTAGACAAACTGGTGGGTGAATCCACGGTTTTTCTCTCTGTGATGAATGGTTTGGAGAGTGAAGAGATTCTCGGATCGATGTACGGGATGGATAAAGTGGTTTACGCCCTTTCGCTGGGCATAGACGCGGTGCGTAACGGTAATGAAATCACCTACACCACTCCGGGAACTCATTATTTTGGTGAAGCCCGTAATGAAGTGATCACCCCGCGGGTAAAACGAATTCAAGATGCGTTTGATAGAGCCGGCATCGCCTGGAAAACCCCCGAAGATATGATGCGCTGGCTATGGTGGAAGTTCATGATCAATGTGGGTGTAAATCAGGCGTCTGCTGTCACCCGCATGACCTACTCCGCGTTCCAGCAAGACAAAATCGCGCAAGAGTTGATGGAATCGTTGATGCGCGAAGTGATAGACCTGGCTCAGGCAGCCGGCATCGCGCTGACCGATGAGGATATCACCAACTGGTACCCGATATTGAACAGGCTGTCACCGCAGGGCAAGACATCGATGCTTCAGGATATCGAGGCCCGTCAAAAGACCGAAGTGGAAGTTTTTTCCGGGCGCGCGATTGCCCTGGGCAAACAATATGGCATCCCCACACCGGTCAATGAGACGATCTTTCGCATTATAAAATCGCTGGAAAAAGGTTACGGCGCTGCCTGATTCGCGGATAATTCTGGTTTAGTCGCAAAACCGGGGTTAATACAATTTACCCCTTTTCAAGGAGAAATAATCCATGGCTGACATTCGGAAATTGATATCAGGGAAAGCCCTGATCCTGCTCACATTTGTCGCGTTTATCGCCCTCGGGTTACCCGATGGTCTTCTGGGTGTCGCCTGGCCTTCACTGCGCAGTGATTTCTCCATATCCCTTGATTCCATGGGTATGATCATGGTGACGGCTACGGCCGGATACATGACAGCGAGCTTTTTGAACGGGAAGATTGTCTCTCGTTTCGGTGTGGGGCGGTTACTGGCGGCCAGTTGCGCGTTGACCGGTTTAACTCTTTTTGGCTATTCAGTCTCACCCGCGTGGTGGCTGATGGTCTGCCTGGGCTTTTTTGCCGGCATGGGAGCCGGAGCGATCGATGCCGGTCTTAATACGTACGTGGCGGCCAATTACAACGAAGGTTTTATGCAGTGGCTGCACGCCAGTTATGGCATTGGCATCACCTTCAGTCCGTTGATTATGACGTTTGCTGTCAACACTCTTCAATCCTGGCGATTGGGGTATGACATTGTGGGTGGTTTCCAGATATTTCTGGCCTTGTGTTTTGTCATCTCTTTACCTTTATGGAAAACGGAAAAGAAAAAAGACGGCGAGCAGGAAGTTCAAAAGTTGACGGATTACAAAACATCCTACTGGGAAACGTTCAAGCAACCAATGGTGTGGATGGGTTTTCTGCTTTATGTGATCTATTGCGCCGCCGAGGTGTCACTGGGTGCCTGGGCATACACTCTTTTGACTGAAAGCCGGCATGTTCCCTCCACAATAGCCGGTATGTTGACCGGCAGTTATTGGGCGTTCTTTACTGTGGGGCGGTTCTCCGCCGGGCTTTATACTCGAAAGATCTCTCTACATACATTGATCTACTCAAGCATCCTGACAGCCATACTGGGCACTGCCCTGTTCTGGTGGAATCCATCAGAAATTGTCAGCCTTATCGGCATCGGTCTTACCGGTCTGGCCATCGCCCCCATTTTCCCGGGTTTGATGTCTGGCACAAGCGAACGGGTGCAGCCGAAATTCGCCGCGAATGCCATTGGTATGCAGATGAGCGCCGCGGCCATCGGGTCTTCATTTGGTCCCGCGATCGTGGGTATTCTGGCTAAAAACACCTCTCTTGAGATTATTCCGGTGTGTTTGTTTGTGCTTTTTGTGTCGCTGCTGATTGTGTATACCTGTACGGTGGTCTCAGTAAGACAGTCAAAAAACTCTGTTGTTCCCGAGCTGGAGAGCGCTAAAGCGGACTGACCTACGGGCAGCGGTTTTATTTGATATTCAACATCACATCCGCCGGCATCCCGGGTTTGAGGTCCATATCCGGGTTAGGAATGGTCAGTTTCACGGCGTAGACTGTGTTCTTGCGATTCTGAATAGTTTGCGAATTGCGCGGTGTGAACTCGGCTTCGTCCGAGATGCGCGTAACTGTTCCGATAAAAACTTTTCCGGGGAACGAATCTACGGTTACTGGCAGTTCCTGCCCGAGATAGATCTGCCCATACTGCGCTTCGGGGATGTAGACCGTCATTGTGACCGTAGACAAATCGGCGACCACAAGCAACGCTCCACCGGCTGTAGTGATCTCGCCCGGTTCGGCTGCCCTCATCAGAACCACGCCGTTCAACGGGGAGCGTATGCTTCCGGATGCCTGTCCGCTGCCCATTTTGACCACGGCTAAAAGCTGATCTTTTTTAACCATATCTCCTTCATTGACCAATATCCGGTCAACCACACCGCCGGTGGAAACACCCAGGTTGACTTCATTGGCTTCGATCGAACCAGATGCTGTAATACCCGTGTTGAAAATAGTCGTCTGAAGTATGTAATAGATCCCGTAAATGACTGCACCCAGGATAATGATAAATACAGGGATGAAGCGTTTTAAATGGTTCGGCATGCGGATCACCTGGTATTACTATAGTCTTTTGAAGAAATTTTGCCAGCAGTTTCAGATTGCTGGTTTGAAACGAGAAACATGAATGCATCTTCCATAACTGGGTCTGCCGGTTCTACCCGGTTGTCTGAAACGCCCTTGTTTTTCAACACAGTTTCAATATCATCGCGCTTTGTACTTTTCGTGGTCAGCACACGCAGATGGTCACCGGCAAGACTGGTACGTATAACCCCGGGCGCGCCTGACAGTACATCAAGAACGGGCAACAGCAGGTCGGTTCTGCCTCCATTCTTGCCATCAGGGAAGATCTCCCACATACAGCCGGGAAGCATTGCCTTCAGGTTCCCAGGTGTATCCAGGGCAAGCAGACGACCGTAACTCAATATACCTACGCGGTTACAGTATTCCGCTTCGTCCATGTAATGGGTCGTCACCAGGATGGTGATGCCTTCATTGACCAGAGTGTAGATCATTTCCCAGAATGCCCGCCGGGCCGTAGGGTCAACTCCGGAGGTTGGCTCATCCAGTAGAAGCAAGCGCGGCTGATGAATAATCGCCGCGGCCAATGCCAGGCGTTGACGCCACCCGGCTGACAGGGTGCGCACAAGCTGCCCGCTCACCAATGACAATCCAAGTTGTTCCAGAAGTTCGTCTACGCGTTGCTTATCTGTAACGCTGTAGACGCCGGCATAGAACACAAGGTTCTCGCGGGCGGTCAATTCGTTATACAGGGCGAACTTTTGTGACATGTACCCCGCGCGGGAACGGATCTCTTCTGATTCTGTGGCCGCGTCATAACCAATAACGGTTGCGGAGCCTTCCGTGGGGCGTATCAAACCCAACAGCATTCGGATGGTGGTGGTTTTACCCGAACCGTTTGGACCCAGATAACCCACCACCTGACCGGGCTCAATATCAAATGTGATGTGGTCTACGGCGGTGAAGTCACCAAAACGCCGGGTGAGGTTGTTGACGGAGATGATCGGCTTCATGGCTCGTGCACTCCATTGACGGTAACTGCCAGGTCAATAAACACATCTTCCAGTGATGGCGGTATCTCTTTGATCAATACGGCAGAACAACCTTCGCTTACTGCTTCTTTCATCAATCGCCTTTTGACGGCTTCCGCTCCGCCTTCTGTCACTCGCAGGTGAAGCCGGTCGCCAAAACGTTGCGCGTCTTGCACGCCTGGGTCGAGGCGTGCCAATTCCAACAGACGGGGAGTGGGACTACCGGCCAGTTCGAGAATGCGACCGGCTAACAATGCGCGAAGCTGCAACGGGGAATCATCGCGAATGATACGCCCTTCGCGCATAAAGCCCACCCGTGAACACCGGGAGGCTTCATCCATATATGGTGTGCAGACCAGAACTGCCATACCCTGTTCGCCAGCCAACCGGATGACCAGCTGCCAGAAATCCTGCCGAGTAACCGGGTCAACACCGGTGGTGGGTTCATCGAGCAGTAATAACTGCGGGCGGTTGACCAATGCACAGGCCAGTCCCAATTTTTGTTTCATTCCGCCGGAAAGTTGGCCGGCCAACCGGTTTTCAAACACATCGAGCCCTACAAATGCCAGATTCTCACGCGAACGGGGCAGCCATTCGTTTTCAGACAACCCCCTGATCTCGGCCAGAAAACGAATGTTTTCTAATACGGTAAGGTCTTCATACAACGAAAATTGCTGTGACAGGTACCCGATCATCTCGCGAGCCTGTTCGGGTTTGTTATCAAGCGAAAAACCACCGATGCTGACAGATCCAGAGTCTGGTTTAAACGCCCCGCAGATCAGGCGCAACGTGGTCGTCTTGCCCGCGCCGTCCGGTCCGACCAGGCCGTATATCTGTCCGGGCGCAACTGTAAGGCTGACGTCTCTTACCGCTTGGACTTCGCCAAACGAGCGGGAAAGGTGTTCAACGACAAGTAATGGTTTCGGCATGGTCAGTCCAGTTGTTTACGGAATCGCAGCGCGGTGGCGGCCATTACGAGAAGAGCGAAGAAACACAATGCCAGAATCTCCGGTATCAGAACTTCGGCTCCGGTACCTTTGAGCACGATACCACGGGCGATGATCAGAAAGTAGCGCAGCGGTATGGCATAACTGATCACCTGCAGGAAAGTGGGCATAGCCGCCAACGGAAACATGAAACCGGATAAAAATATCGATGGCAGCAGGGTGAACATGGTGGTCAACATGGCTTCCTGTTGGGTGTTTGCCACGGTAGAGATCAAGAGCCCGATGCCCAGCGTGGTGATGAGGAACAGGCAGGACAGGACCAGCAAAAGCAGCAGGCTGCCATTGATGGGAACATTGAACAGCAGTACTCCCGCTACCAGGATTTCAATCATGTCAAAGAAGGCGATAAGTACGTATGGCAGCATTTTTCCCGCCACCAGCTCCCACGAACGAATGGGCGTGACGATCAACTGCTCGATGGTGCCGCGTTCACGCTCGCGCACAATGGATGTGGATGTGAGGAAGGTGGTAAGGAATTGCAGTATCATTCCGATCAACGCGGGGATCATGTAATACGCGGTGATCATCCCGGGGTTGTACCAGACCTGTGTGCGCACGTCGATGGGAAGCTGGCTTTGAACCGGTTTCATGGTGCGGCTGGCCATCAGTTTGGTGGCCTGCGATTGGCCCACCATAATGGCCGTGGTCAATGCGGTACCGGCTACATTGGGGTCTGATCCATCGATAATGAATGCCACCGTGCCTACCCGGCCGGCGACAATATCTCGTCCATAGCCCGGCGGGATGATGATCGCCGCTCGAGCCTGGTTGCTTTCGATCAGATAGTTCATTTCGTCTTCTGATGTGATGTAATATTCGAGAGTGAAGTAATCTGACGCGCGATACGCGTCTAACAACGCGCGTGACTGACTGGTGTGGTCGCGATCCAGCACGGCCAGAGGGATATTTCGCACATCATTGGTGATGGCATACCCGAGTAAAAAGAGCATGGCGATCGGGTAGATCAACGTTAAAACCAGCGTACGTGGATCGCGGATGATCTGGATAAATTCTTTACGGATGAGCGAGGCCAGTCGTTGTTTCATGTTTCTTTTTCCGTAAAGGATCAGAGTCGTCCAACACACCGAAAAGATATAAGTCAACGAACTGATCCAATGAGGATGGATCGGTGGCGCATCCGGGCAGGTCTTTTAACAATATACCCGTGATGTAATACGAAAAGAACAGACCGATGAATGAACGAAGAAGGATAGGTTCGGGTATCTCTCGAAAACGGCCTTTTTTTCCGCGAACGTTTCTATTCAATCCGGCCAGATGAGGAACAATTGCCTGATACAGGTCGGGGACATGTACCGCTTTGAATTCGACGATCTCAATGAACATCATGTGAAAAAGATCCGGCCGGTTGAGCAGCTCGCTTACCAGCGCACGAGCAGCCCCGCGAACCAGGTCTTCAATTGTGTCTCCTTCCACCTGGTCCATCAATGGAATGATCTGATGGTATGGATGCTTTTCCCGGATGACAGATACCCAGATATCTTCCTTGGTGGTAAAGTGGTTGTAGACAGCGCCTACAGTCACCCCCGCGAGATGGCTTATATCACGCAATGATGTGGCGTTGTAACCTTTTTCAATAAACAACCGGTAGGCGGCATCAATGATATGGGTACGGGTTTCAGCGCTTTTTTCTCGGTTTGATCGTGGCATGATGTCCCTTTGCTTGATTATAGATAACGAATGTTCATTATGTATAATATATCATTTTCCTGGCTGTTGCAAGAGGAAAAAAAGACCGATCCACGTATTACAATGAGTATCCTTATCTTGATTGCAACGAGGCATTCTATGAAATTCTCCAAAAGCGCGGCGTATGACCCTGAATTTGTTCGAGCCAATATGATGGGGCCGAATTCTATGAAAACTCTGGAAGAATTGGCCGGTTACATGAACTTTAAACCCGGAATGCGTGTCTTAGACCTTGGCTGCGGTACCGGTTTGACATCCATTTTTCTAGCCCGTGAATTTGGCGTCACAGTCTTCGCGACCGATCTGTGGGTCAGTGCTACAGAGAATTATGAACGATTCCTGTCAATGGGTGTGGCCGATAGAGTCATTCCCATTCACGCCGAAGCCCACGACCTGCCTTATGCTGAAGCCTACTTCGACGCGGCCGTCAGTATTGACGCCTTTCATTATTTCGGACACGAGGCGGATTATCTGGATAAGCACCTGGCACCCCTCATCAAACCCGGCGGGCAAATTGCCGTGGCTGTTCCTGGTTTTATAGAAGAGTATGGTGAAAACATCCCGATGGATATCAGCCCCTATGTGAAACCGGAATACAATTTTCACTCCTGCAACTGGTGGCAAAGCCTGTGGGAGAAGTCACCCCTGGTAAAGAATACTGTCAGCCGCTCTCTGGAGTGCTGCGCGGAAGCCTGGGCGGATTGGCTGGCCAGCTATAATCCGTATGCCATTTCTGACCGCGAAATGATGAAAGCCGAAGGCGGACGATTTTTTAATCTGGTAGGAATGACCGCGGAACGGGTTTGACTGGTTTCCGGCTCTATCCGTTTTCTTCTCGGATAGCGCGAAGAGGTCCCAGCACTGAGAGGCGAGATAGTATCGATGCCATTTCCTCCGGGGATTCCCGGCAACCGTGTTCCAGCCACGACTGAATAACACCCATGTGAGCAGCCGCGATATAGGAGATCAAATACTCCGTTGGAATTGTCAAACCAGTGTTTGCCTGGGAAATGAACAATCCCAATTGTTCCAGGTTATTCTCCATCGCTTTCTTCATGCGGCCTTGAAAATTGGGATTGGCTTTCAAGCCTAAAATGGCATGCATGATGCGTGATTTGCTCTGAATATATTCAAAAATGGTGACCAAAACAGGGAGAGGCTGACTGGTATTCAGGTAGTCTTCGAACCCTCCGGTCATTTCTTTCATTAGAATGTTCTTCAAGCCGTCAATGATCTCTTTTTCTGTCTGATCTAGAAGGTCAAATTTATCATGATAATGAAGGTAAAATGTACCCCGGTTTATATTGGCGCGTTCAGCAATATCTTTGATGGAGATTGACTCAAACCCGATCTCTTCAATAAGGTCGATCATGGCATCGCGGATAGATTCACGGGTACGCAATATCCTGCGGTCAATTCGGTCTTCAGGCATTATGCTTCCTCCCTTTATTCGACACTATGATTGTGTATGTTGAAAAAGCGACAGCAGGCCGGTCATTGGTTCTTGATTACCCGGATGTGATTAATTATACTAATGACAGAGCTGATATTCAACACACTGTCAATTAACGGGTTAAGGGTACGCAACCGGTTGACCTTTGAAACGTATACTACATTAACCGGGTAACACAAATGAAAAACGGAAATAAAAAACAACTGGCTTTTGTTCTTGGCGGTGGGGGTTCAAGGGGAGCCCTGCAAGTGGGTGCGCTGCGTGCCTTGATTGAGGCCGGCTATCAGCCGGATCTGGTTACCGGTACATCGATCGGGGCGGCCAATGGCGCGTTCCTGGCGGTCAATGGATTTACGCTGACTGGAATCTCGAAGCTGGAAAAAATCTGGCAAAAAACCGTTGACAAAGACCTCATGCCTGCCAATATGTGGTGGCAAACGATGCAGTTATTGTTCCGCAAGCCAAATGGACATCCTACAAACCGGATTCGGGAGTTTGCCATAGAAAACGGTATTACTCCCGATATCCGATTTAAAGATCTGGACAGCCCATTCTTTTACCCGGTGGCTGCTGACTTGAATTCTGGAAAGCCGCGTGTATTTGGTGTGAATCCAAACGAAAAAGTACTGGATAGTATCCTGGCTTCGATGACATTGCCGCCGTGGATGATCCCCATTGAGAAGGATGAACAATATCTAATGGACGGAGGCGCGGTTTCCAATCTGCCGATCGAAGCCGCACTGGATCAGGGCGCTACAGAGATCATCGCGCTGGATCTGCTGGACCCGGAAGAAGAAGATGACTCTGTAACTCCGGGTATTCGTCCATTCTTATGGAAGTTGAATCGCACCGTAGAAGTGCGTCAATTGGAACTGGAAAAGAAACTGGCGGAAGCCAGAGGCGTTGATGTTAAACACATCGTGTTGAAGAGCGAACCCTGGGTTCCGATGTGGGATTTCCGAAAATCGATCGAATTAATGGAACACGGGTACCATGTTACCCGCACAGCTATGAAGACCTGGGAGCAAAAACCAAAACCAGCCTGGTGGACGCCGGCTGGTTTCAAGTCAACTGTGGAAGGGTTGGTCCGAATTCTAGATTAAGCAATTTAATTATGCCATTTGAGCCAGGCGTTCTTTTTTTGAAGGAAGGATAACCTTTCGGTACGTAAATAGCACTACCCAGGCCATCAAAACGGCGCTGAATACACCCGGCGCCCATACGCCCAGCCGCTCTAACAGCAGACCGCCAATGGTGGGACCGATCACCCGGGTGAAGGCTTCAAGCGATGAAGCGATGCCCAGCATACCGCCCACTTCTTCCCGGCTGACGGATTTGCTGATGGAACTCTGGATCACGGTATTCAACACGCCGCCAGAAAGAGACATGGGCAGCAGGACGATCAACAATGGAATAAGATCGCGGGTGAACGCCCAGCCAAGCAACGACAGGCCCATGATCCACAGGCCGGTGATGATCAGCACATTCTCACGGTAGCGTTTGGTCAGCGGAGCAATAAGCCCCACCTGTGTGACCACAGAGAGAATGCCCACATACGCGAGTACGTAACCGGTGGTCTGTGATGACAGCCCGATAACCTGAGCGAACAATGAGAAGATGTTTTGAAACATCACAAACGCCAGCCCGTAAAAAAAGCGGATATGCAGCAACGGCCCCACACCCGGGCGCTGCAGAGCTTCAAACAGCGCGTTGACCGTGAACGGCGGTTTCTTCCGTAGCGCGGAAGTGGCATGGAGTTCATCCGTCAGTGATTCCGGCAGTAGGAAGTAGATTAACAGCAGGTTCATGAAGGCAACGCCTGCCGCGGCTAAAGCCGGAAGGTTGTAGCCCCACTGAGAGAGTAACCCACCGGTGGCGGGGCCGATGATGAACCCCAACCCGAACGCCGCTCCGATCATCCCCAGGCTTTTTGCCCGGTTGCTTTCATCGGTGATATCGGCGATATACGCCTGTGCCACGGTGATGTTGCCGCCGGTCAGACCGTCAAGGATACGGCTGATAAATAACACGGCGAGAATAAACACGTTTGCCGCGGCAGGCGCGAAAATGTTCGCGATACCCTGCCCGACAGGTTCCGCGAAGGCCAGCAACAGGAACCCGGTGAATGTGCCGGCAACCGAGAACAACAGAACAGGGCGGCGGCCGTAGCGGTCGGAGAGCCGCCCGAGGATGGGCGAGCCGATCAACTGGGCGGCGGCGTATGAGGCTACCAGAAAACCGACCACAGCGGCAGAAGCGCCGAATGATTCGGCGTAATACGGCAGCAGCGGCAGAATGAGGCTGAAGCCGAGCATATCGACAAAGACTATAAAGAAAATGGTGAGGAGGCGTGAACGATTCATGAACGTATTCCCTTGCGCTTGATTTATATAACGAAATGGTAATCCCGCCGGCAGAGTAATTCCACTAATCGTATAAAGTTTGTATAAATCATTGAAAGGGATTAATTATTTCAAGAAGAAACCGGCAGCCTTTTGGACTTCCGGATGGGTATCACGATTGATAATAGCAATGGTGTCTTCAGGCACACGCTGATTGTGCAGTGACAGACTTCGCAGGGCATCGCAGCGCATCACAGTAACGGATTCTGTACTAATTATTTCTTCCAGTAATTCTCTGACCTCTGCCGAGGGAAAAGACTGGAACGCGCGTACCAGCTTCCAGCGCATCAGATCGTCACCGGCTGACTCGTTGTACAGGTCCAGCAAGATTTCTTCTGAGCGTGTATTTTTGGAAGTGAACGCGATGTGACCGATGGCGTCCACTAACTCCAACCGGACGGCTCGGTCACCCTGCCGGATAGCCTCTTCCAGAGAGGGAAGGGCTCTTTCGCCCACGCGGATGATCACCCGTACGGCCAGGTCACGCGGCAGCGGGTAGCTCTTCTTGTAGAACCCGGTTTCGGGAACGGCGTGGTACTGGTTATTGCCAATTTTGCCAAGCAGCGAAATGAGCGCGGGGAGGGCCGGCAGTCCAATGGCCGCCAGCGATTCGCCGTCAGCCAGGCGCGCGTACAGGGCCTTTTCTGTGCGCAGCCGTTCACACAACGCGTTGACAGCCTCCGCGCAGCGCCGGTCTCCTAACAGCCGGGCGGCGGCCGCCCGGGTTCGCGGATGGGGGTCATCCAACCGGAAGATCAGTTCCCCATCCGTCAAATGGCGGAATGGTTCCAGGTCACAGGTGGTGATCTCACCGCGTTGTTTTCGGGCCGTCGATTGGCCTTTCAAGGCCTGTCCCTTCTGTTCGATGGGTACAATAGTATCATCAGGTTAAAGGAGCGGGCTATGAACGAACAGGATATCCAGTATTTGCGCGAGGCCATTGAAGTGGCGTGGAGTGCCCGGAAACGCGGCAACCATCCATTCGGCGCCATACTGGTGGACGGCGAAGGCCGCGAGGTGCTGCGTGCCGAAAACAGTGTGGTGACCGGGCATGATGTGACCAACCACGCCGAGACCAACCTGGTGCGTCTGGCTTCAGGCCGTTTTTCCCCGAAGGAACTGGCGGATTGCACCCTGTATACCAGCACCGAACCCTGCGCCATGTGTTCCGGCGCCATCCACTGGAGCCGCATCGGGCGGGTGGTGTACGCGCTGAGCGAAGAAGGATTGTATGAGATCACCGGCCCGTCACCTGAGAACCTGCTATTACCCTGCCGTGAGGTGTTCGGTCACAGCGGGCAACCCGTGCGGGTTGACGGTCCCTGCGATGAACTGGAAGCCGACGCTCGGGCTGTTCATGCCGGATTCTGGCGATAAACCGGCATTGTTTTCTGTATAATAGTCGCATGGCAAGCCAACTGGAAACGCTCCAATTTCTTCAAGAACAAATGTCGGGCGCGGGACTCATCACCTACCGCAAGATGTTCGGGGAATACACCATGTACTGCGAGGGCAAAGTCATCGCGCTGGTATGTGACGACCAGTTGTTCCTCAAACCAACCGCCGCCGCGCGCGCCTACCTGGGTGACAGCCTGGAGGAAGCCCCGGCGTACCCGGGATCAAAGTTGTATTACCTGATCCCCGGCGACAAATGGGACGACCGTGACTGGCTGTGCGGCCTGATCCGTGCCACAATGCCGGAATTGCCCGAACCCAAACCGAAAAAGAAATAATTTCTAGAAATAATTAATCCTGGAGCCGACCTTGAACGATACCTTGAAGCTCATTCACGACCGCCGGTCTACGCGCGCGTTTGACGACAAACCGATCCCCTATGATGTGGTGGAGTCGCTGATCAAGTTCACCCTGCGCGCCCCCACGGCCGGCAACATGATGCTCTACACCATCCTCAAGGTGGACGACCCGGAAATGAAGCAGAAGCTGGCTGAATCGTGCGATCATCAGCCGTTCATCGCGAAAGCCCCGTTGTTGCTGGTTTTCCTGGCGGATTACCAGCGCTGGTATGACTACTTCCTGCGTTCCGGCGCGGAAGAGCTGTGCAAAGAAAAAGGTATGCAGCCGCGCAAACCCGGCGTGGGCGACCTGATGCTGGCGGTGAATGATACCTTGATCGCCGCGCAGACCGCCGTGATCGCCGCCGAGGCGCTGGGGCTGGGTACCTGCTACATCGGTGACATCCTTGAAAAGTACGAGTACCACCGCGACCTGTTCCGCCTGCCGAAATACGTTCTGCCCGTCACCATGCTGTGCGTGGGGTATCCGCGTGAGCGCGATGACGACCGTCCGCTTACCCGCCGCTTTGACCCGAAATTCGTGGTGCAGCACAACCATTACTACCGCCTCGAAGGCCTGGAGCTGGATATGATGTTCAAAGGGTTAGGACCCGAGAAGGTGGAAGAGGGCATGCCGAATTTCGGTCAGCAGATGTATCTGCGCAAGTTCGCGTCAGAATTCAGTGTGGAGATGACGCGCTCCGTCCAGGCAATGATCGATTCGTGGAATGCGTAGGTTGGGTCATGACCCAACCTACCGGATGTGTTTATGAGATCCGCGAATGGTAGAATCCCCTGTGACCATCAACAGGAGGAGAAACCCGATGACCACCCCGTCCGAATGCGGCGCGTTGATTAAACAGATCAAAAATTTCCCGGCTGAACTCGAAGCCCTTTTAGCAAAATACCCCGAATCGCACTATGACCAACCTGTGCAGCCCGGCGAGTGGACGATCCGTCAGATCGTGCATCACCTCGCCGAAGCGCACATGAACGGTTTCATCCGCATGAAACTGGTGCTGGCTGAAAACAAACCCATCCTCAAACCCTACGACCAGGATGTGTGGGCGGCACAGGCAGACATGAAGCTGCCCCTGGAACCATCGCTGCAAATTCTGCGCGGGCTGCATATCCGTTGGGCTGAACTGCTGGAAAACGTCACCGCAAGTTACTGGGAACGCGGCGGAATTCACCTTGAGAACGGCCTGGTCACGTTGGACCAATTGCTGCATATTTACGCCGGTCACGGCCAGGCGCACCTGGACCAGATCCGCAAACTGTCACCGAACGAGTAGGTTGGGTCATGACCCAACCCGCAAGTCAATCCGCTATTTTCTTCCCGTCGGCGGCTGATTTTCATACCTGGCTGGAAGTGCATCACACCAACACACGCGAACAGTGGGTGGGTTTTTTCAAGAAAGAATCCGGCAAACCCTCCATCACCTACCCGGAATCGGTGGATGAAGCCCTGTGTTTCGGCTGGATCGACGGGCTCCGTCAGAAGATTGACGAAGAATCGTACCGGGTGCGCTTCACCCCACGCAAGCCGGGCAGCACGTGGAGTACCGTCAACATCAAACGGGTCGAAGAGCTGACCGCCCTCGGCCGCATGATGCCGTCCGGGCTGGCTGCCTTTGACGTGCGCAAAGAGAAGTCATTCGGCGAGTTCACCTATGACAACCGCAGCCCGGATATGCCTGAACCGTATGCCGGCCTGCTGAAACAGAACGCGGCTGCCTGGGCGTACTATCAGGCGCAGCCGCCGTCATACCGCAAGGTGGTCAACTGGTATGTGGTTGCCGCCAAGAAAGAAGAGACACGCCTTAAAAGGCTGTCAGAATTGATCGAGTGCTGCGCGGCCGGCCGGATGATCCCGGCGATGGAGAAGCTGAAGAAGTCAAAGTAACCTGGTTACATAGCTATTTCCTGCGTGCTATACTTACATTGTAAGCACATTGCCGTGCCCGTATGTTGGGTTAAAACCCAACCTGCAAACGCCGGTGGAAACCTATATATAACCTGCAGGAGGCCCCTATGCTTCGGCGATTATTCAAAACCGGAAACAGCGTTGTTCTATCGCTGCCACGGGAAATGCTGGATACCCTGAGCCTGACTGATGGTGATGAGGTCAGCCTTACGCTGGAAGAGGATAACGGCCGCCGCCTGATCGTCACCAAGGTGGAAAAGACCACCCCCGCCACCGGGGTGGACGCGGATTTTTCCGGACATCTGGAAGAATTCATCAACCAGTACCGTACAGAACTGGAAGAGCTTTCCAAATGACCCTCTACCTGTCACCGCAGCAGGTTCTGTTCATCCATTATCGGCTGATCCATGAGACCGGCGGTCAGCCCGGTGTGCGCGACCTATCGGCGTTGACCGACGCGCTGACCCGCCCCCGTCACATAGAAAACGGCGCGGAAGCCTACCCCGGCCTGTATAAAAAAGCCGCCATACTGTTGGAAGCTCTGCTGCAGAATAAACCATTCGTAGACGGCAACCGCCGGACGGCCATTGGCGCGGTGGATATGTTTCTGCGGCTTAATGGTCAACGGCTGGGTGCTGACGGGCCTGAAATGATTCGTTATATAACCCGCTGCGCGCAGTCACCGGTCAGCCTGGAATACAGTGTGGCCTGGCTGTGGCAGTACGCGCGTCCTTTGAACAGGCAGCACACATAGATAATTCGGTCATAGAGGCCCCAACAACATACAATACAGGACCATCATGAAAACTTTGAAATTCAAAAAGATCGATGCATTTACCGGCAGCGGTTCCTCCGGAAACCCGGCCGGGTATATCCATATGGATAGTCCAGGTGAGCTGACGGATGCTGAAATGCAGCGAATTGGCTGGGAACTTAAGGGGTTTGTCAGCGAAGTGGGTTTCGTTTGGCAGGATGACGGGGTATACAACCTGCGTTATTTTTCATCAGACAGCGAAGTGGCCTTCTGCGGACACGCGACTATTGCAATTTTGTATGATCTGCTGAAGTCCAGCCCCGAGCCGCAGGTCACCTTTCGGGTGAAAGCCGGCGACCTGACGGCATACAACCGCATCAAAGAAGAGGATGCCGTCTACATCACCGCGCCCGCGCCAAAATATTTGGATCACAAGATTACCGTGGCGGAAGCGGCAGACGTGTTGGGTATCAACCCGGCAGATATTGACCCGGCAATGCCCATCCGCGTGATTGACGGCGGCCTGCGCACCCTGCTTGTGCCGATCAAGACGCTGGAAACGGTCTTGTCCATGTACCCGAACGAAGCGAAATTACGCCAGCTCAGCCTCGACCGCGAATTTGACATCACCCATGTGTTCACCCCGAAAACCTCCTTTGAGGATAACGCATTTCGGGTGCGGGTCTTCCCCCCGCGTTTTGGCTATCTGGAAGATCCGGCGACCGGGTCTGGGAATTCGGCCTTCGGATATTATCTGATTAGTGAAAACCGCTGGCCGGGTGACATGACCCTGGAGCAGGGGCCGTCACGCGAAAACCCGAACATTGTGAAGATCAAGCGAAAGGTGGTCAACGGGGAGGAGCGCATCCTGTTCGGCGGCAGCGCCACCACGCGGATCACGGGTGAGTACCAGCTTCATTCTTTCTAGAAAAAATAAGTAATGTATCTTACATAAACCCCATACCGCACCGGTATGGGGTTTGATTGGCCGTGCACATTTGAGTGGCAAGGATTGCATAGACCGGATCAAATCTCGATAGAGTGACAAAATCTGGTGTATGATTTTCTCTGTATTTCCATACCAACACAACAGGGAAAAAATGACCCGAATCGCCATACTCTCTGATATCCACGGCAACCTGCCGGCGCTGGAAGCGGTTATATCTGATTTGCAAACCCGTCCCATTGACATGACCGTCGCCCTGGGTGACCTGGTCTCAGGCCCATTGTGGCCGGCTGAAACCGCTGACCTGCTGATGCGGCAAACCTGGATCTATGTGGCCGGTAACCATGACCGTCAACTGGTGCGGAAAGACGCAGCCACCTTCGGCCCCACCGATGAACTGGCCAATGCTGTGATCACCCCTTCACAGCGTGACTGGCTGCGCAGTCTGCCGCCCTCCCGTACCATTCTGGGGGATATCGTGTTGTTCCACGGCACTCCGGTGGATGACACCGGCTACCTTACCGAAGATATTGGCCACGGCCGGGTGCACCTCTCCGCGCGAAAAGACATCGAAAACCGGCTCAGGGGGTACACCCAGCGGGTTTTTCTTTGCGGGCACACCCATATCCCCCGTGATATTCGCCTGCCCTCCGGCCAGATGATCGTCAACCCGGGCAGTGTGGGGCTGCCGGCTTATTTTGATCCCCACCCCGAACCGCACATCGTGGAGACCGGGTCACCTGACGCGCGCTATGCCATTCTGACCATTACCGGTGAAAGCACGCAGGTGGACTTCATTTCGGTGCCGTATGACTGTGAAAAAGCGGCAGAACGCGCCCGAGTCAACCATCAACCGTATTGTGCCACCTGGCTGCAAACCGGCTTCGTTGAATAGGAATAAATACATGAGTAAGATCGCCTTCCTCTCTGATATTCACGGCAACATTCTGGCGTTAGAAGCCGTAGTGGCAGACCTGTCCCGCCGCGGGGCTGATACTGTGGTCACCCTCGGTGACCTGGTCTCCGGTCCGCTCTGGCCGAAAGAAACGGCGGAGTATCTTATGAAACAGAACTGGGTGCAGATCGCTGGCAACCATGAACGCCAGATACTGACCATGCCGGATGACAAAAAAGGCCCCTCTGACCGGTATGCCGACCAAATGCTTAATGAGGAGCAGCATGACTGGTTGCGCTCACTGCCAACATCTTTGGAGTTGAGCGATGAGATCACCCTGTATCACGGCTCTCCCTGCGATGACCTGACCTACCTTCTGGAAGTCATCGAGAACGGCCGGGTGCAACTGGCCAGGCCGGATGTGATCACTTCACGCCTGAACGGATTGAACCCGCCGGTACTGGCCTGCGGTCACTCACATACCCAGCGGGTGGTGCGGCTGCCAGAGGGTATGTTGATCATCAACCCGGGTAGTGTGGGCATGCCGGCTTACACCGATGACGGACCCCATCCGCATGTGCTTGAAACGGGGTCGCCCCACGCGCGCTATGCCATCCTTGAAAAGACGGCTGCCGGTTGGGTACCGGAGCTGGTTTCGGTGGAATACGACCACGAACAAGCCGCCCGGCAGGCTGACCGTAACAACCGGCTCGAGTTGGCTATGGGGCTGCGCACCGGGTACGTCACGCTCTGACGTTTGCCATACCTGTATAATCAACTCCATGAATACCATCCTGCTTGTCGAAGATACCCGCGAACTGGCGAAACTGATCCGCACGGAACTGGAGTCTAACGGGTACATCGTCACCCTGGCGGAAGATGGCGAACAGGCCCTCAAGTTCTTTACCGGTCAACATCCTGATCTGGTTATCCTTGACTGGATGCTGCCTAAGGTTGACGGGTTGGAAGTGCTGCGCCGTATCCGGCAAAATTCCGCTGTGCCGGTGTTGATGCTCACCGCCCGCCGCGAAGAGACTGACCGGGTAATTGGCCTGGAAGTCGGCGCGGATGATTACCTCACCAAACCGTTCGGTATGCGTGAACTGGTGGCGCGGGTGCACGCGCAACTGCGCCGCAGTGAGATGATCCAATCTGTACTGTCTTCTGATAAAGCCGGGCATGACGCGCCATTTTCCTGCGGCCCGTTGACGCTCGATCCGCCTGCCTACTCCGCTGTGTTAAACGGGCAGCCATTGGACCTGACCCGCACGGAGTTCAACCTGTTGTCACTGCTGGCTCGAAACCCGGGACGTACCTTCAGCCGTACTTACCTTCAGGAGACTATCTGGGGCGGCGTGTACATTTCCGGCGACCGCTCGGTGGATAATGCCGTACTGCGCCTGCGCCGTAAGTTGGAGTCAATGGGTGATTCCATTGAGACTGTCTGGGGCATCGGCTACCATTTTAACAAACCATGAACAGCCGTTTCCGGTTCTCTTCGCTGCTGTTATCGGTACACCCGCTGCAAGGATTGGTGGAAGCCTATCTGGTGGGGCTGCTTATCCTCGCATCCACCTCACACCTGGAAGGTCTTGTAGATCCGTTTGTGGTGCAAACGGCCATGTTCTTCCTGTGTGGAAGCTGCGGCATGTGGGCTGTTCTGCGCATCCGACTCCCGGATACAGGTTGGTTCTGGAGATCACTGTCAGATGGTTTGACCGGTATGATACTGAGCCTGGTCATGTTGTTTGGTATCTGGCCGTCAGGTAGTTTTCTCAAGTGGGATGCCATCTGGCGGTTGACCAGTTGGAGCACTGACCAGATCATCATGGTCTTTTGTTTTACCGGCATCGGGTTCTTTTTTGCACGGATATTTGTGCGTTTGTGGCTGCGCTGGAATGCCATGCGCAAGAGACGCATGTTGTGGACGATCACCAACGCCCACCTGATGGTGGCCATCGCTTTCGCGTTAATCTTTATCGTTATTTTTTTCCTGGTCACTCCCTATTCTTCAACGGCAGCACGCATCTTACAGGAAACCCGGGACCCTATGGCGTCGGTGGCAACCAGCTTACTGGTCACGTTCTTCCCGGTGCTGTCTTTGATCGTTATCGGTCTGGTGGCAACATTAAGCGTGATCCTGCCGCCATCGGCTGTGTTCTCGTACTTTGTTTCCAGACGCATCACCCGCCGGTTGGAATCGTTGACAAAGACCACCGCCGCCCTGCGTGCCGGTGACTATACCGCCCGGGTGACGGTTGACGGCGAAGATGAGATCGCCCGGCTGCAATCCGATTTCAACGCCATGGCTGACAGGCTGTCAACCACATTGCGTGACCTGAACACGGAAAAGAACAATACCGCGCAGATATTGCAGTCACGGCGCGATCTGATCGCCAGCGTGTCGCACGAATTGCGCACACCGGTAGCCACCCTGCGGGCTGCCATCGAAACCATGCTGGACCGCTGGGACAATACCCCGCCGGATGAAAACCGCCGTAAAGTCGCGTTGATGGAAAGCGAAATTCATCAACTTTCCGTGCTTATTGATGACCTGTTCACCCTGTCACAATCGGATGTCGATAATTTGTCGCTTGATTGCGCCCCTACGGATCTGCTGCCTCTGGTGAAAGAGGTGGTGGATGGTTTTTCTCCCCTGGCGTGGCAATCCGGCCGGGTGGAGGTCACCGCGCAGGTGCCGGAAAAACTACCGGCAGCACTGGTTGATCCACGCCGGATGCGGCAGATATTATTGAATTTACTGCGGAACGGCGTCAGGCATACCCCTCCCGGCGGTATCGTGGCTGTGTCAGCCGCGCAGGTTGGTGACATCCTCCGCGTAGACGTGCGCGACACCGGCGAGGGAATTTCGCCTGATGATCTGGAACATATTTTTGAGCGGTTTTATCGGGGGACGAATGCCGCTCCGGAAAGCGCCGGCCTCGGGCTGGCGCTTGTCAAGGAACTGGTGGAAGCCATGGGGGGATGGATCAATGTGGAAAGCAAACCGGGGGAAGGAAGCTGCTTCAGCCTGACCCTTCCGATGGCGAAATAATCCCGCCGGTTTTTGCGACAAATTTGCGACAATTCTGAGACAGGCCTGCGACACCTGCCCGGTATCCTTTCTTCATTACTGAAAAGGATACCGGAAAATGAAACTACATCAGAGAGTTATTAGCCTCTTATTTGCCAGTTTTTTACTGGCAGGAATGGTATTCACCGGAGTATCGGCTGAATACCGCACGGATGATAAACCTGACGTTCAGGCCGTTGATGCCTACCTGCGGGAGCAGGTGACCATAAACCGCATCCCGGGAATGGCTTTCGCCATGGTCAAAGACGGGCGGGTCATCTTTACGGGTGGGTACGGCAACGCTGCCCCCGGCAAACCGGTCACACCGCAGACGCAATTCTATATCGGGTCAGTGTCCAAATCGATCACCGCGCTGGCGGTGATGAAGCTGGTTGACCGCGGGAAGATCGATCTGGACGAACCCGTGCAAACCTATATCCCCTGGTTCACAGTGGCAGATCCTGAAGCCTCAAAACAGATAACCATCCGCAACCTGTTGAACCATACCAGCGGGTTGGCTGAAAAAGGCGACCCCAATGCAGCCGCGTATACGGCCAGCCTCGAAGAACAGGTCCGCCTGATGCAATACGCGAAGCCGCTCCATAAACCGGGAACAACCTTCGAGTATTACAACCAGAACTACCGCATCCTCGGGTATGTGGTTGAGGTAGTCAGCGGGCAGCCGTATGGCGAATTCCTGCGGGAGAATATCTTCCTCCCTCTGGGCATGAAAGATACCGTCACCAACCCGGCTGACGCGCCTGAACTGGCGCAGGGATACAGCCGTTTCTTTGGCTTCCCGCTGCCCCAATCGCAGGAATATATTCCCGGCGGCGTACCTTCCGGCTACATGATCACCACGGCGGATGACATGTCGAAATTTCTGATCGCCCAGATCGATAACCGCCAACCCAATGGCGATCCGTTACTCAGCCCCGAATCACTGGCGTTGATGCGCACACCCCCCGCCGGTATTGAAAGCCAGTACGGTATGGGGTGGATGGACATCGACGGCGGTCAAACTTATGCCCATGGCGGAGCGATCCATTATTTTCAGGCGTTTGAAGCGATCAACGTAAAGAATAGAACCGGGATCATGGCACTCTACAACCAGGACAGCATGGAAAATATGATGTTTGAGAACTCGTCCATCAATACAGATCTTATCGGTTTCATGAACGGCGAGAAGACGGTTCCGGCTAATAAGGCCTGGGCCGGGTGGATTTTGCTGCTTCTGGCCGCCGCCGATATGGCCAACCACGTCCGGTTGTTCCGCATGCTGCCCAGTTGGCTGGCACAAACCGCAAAGCAGCCGCGCGCCTGGTTGTGGGTCAAGGTTGCGATGGGAATACTGATTCCATTGGTTGTGATCTTCGGACTGCCCGCGCTGATGAATGCCCTGGAAGGCGGCGCGCCCAACTGGATCGAACCGTACAGATTGATGCCCGATATCACCATCTGGCTTTTGACGGGCATGGCATTGAATTTCATTCGCAGTATCTGGCATGTAATCTTACTGCTGCGCAAACCGTAAACAAATTAGAAAGGGAGATAATGATGAAACAAAATGATGTTTCACGGCGTGATTTCTTGAAAATGTCGGCTTTAGGTGCCTGCGGCCTGTGCCTGGCAGGCTGCGGTATGCGGACTTCCGCTCCGCCCAAAGAATACTGGGAAGCCAACAAAAACAAGTTGATGGACAATTTTGACTCGATCATCAATCCGGCCCGGGATTTTATTGGCGAAAAACTCAGCCCGCAAGAAACTGAAGCTGTGGTCAAAGAAGCGAAGGTGAACTATGAAACCTTATTGCCGCAGGTGCCTTTTATCGGCGGTGACGATAACCAGCTGACCGAAGTGCTCTACATGTCGGCTGCCGGTCTGTCCCTGTTTCAGGCAATGAAAGCCCATGGGCAGGATGTGGATGAAACAGGCCGGGTGATGTACCGGGTAATGGATAAGCTCTTCACCTTCAGCGACCCGATGATGTCGTCGCATCTGCGCAACCCGACCGGAAAAGTGGAGCAGGATAGCTACCGGGTGATCGAAAAATGGACGGCGAAAAGCCCATACCCCGGTGACTGGAAGATGACCTTTGTTGAGGGTGACGGTGTCAACTTTGATTTTGGTGTTGATTACACCGAATGCGGCGTGGTCAAGTTCTACAAAGCTCATGGCGCGTTTGACCTGGCCAAATATATGTGCCTGGGTGATTTTCCCATCAGCCGGAGTCTTGGTACCGGCCTGGTGCGCACCACAACGATCGGCAGCGGCGGCCCGAAATGTGACTTCCGTTTCAAAGCCGGGCGCCCCATTCAAATGGAATGGACCCCGGAATTTCTGAAATAACTGGACGTGAATCATGATGCATAACATTATTGAAGTTCAACGGCTTAGCCGCCGGTTTGGAATGACACAGGCAGTGAACAGGTTATATCTTCAGGTACCGCCAGGTTGTATCTATGGTTTTCTCGGTCCAAACGGGGCAGGGAAGACAACTACCATCCGCATGCTATTGGGATTGATCAAACCGGATGACGGAAGTATCCATATCTTTGGGCGGCCGTTAAGACAAAACGAGCGCGATATCCTGTCGCATACCGGATCGCTGATGGAAACCCCGGCGTTGTATCCACACCTGACCGGACGAGAGAACCTGGAGCTGGTCCGCCGGTTGACCGGCGGCAGCCGCAAAGAGATCAGCCGCGTACTGGCAGTCACCGGGATGGAAAAAGACGCGAACCGCCCTGTGAAGGAATATTCCCTGGGCATGCGCCAGCGGTTGGGGTTGGCAGCGGCGATGTTCGGACAGCCGGAGCTTCTGATCCTCGATGAGCCTACCAACGGGCTGGATCCGGCGGGTATCCATGAGATCCGTGAATTGATCTGCCGGCTGCCCAAAGAGGGCATCACGGTCTTTCTTTCCAGCCATCTGTTGAATGAGGTGGAGCAGATGGCCACCCGCATCGGGATCATTAAATCAGGAAGCCTGATCTTTCAGGGCAGCCCGGATGAATTGCGCTCACGCTTCACAGATTATGTCTCTGTGACCACCGACCGGTTGGACGAGACCTGCAGCGTGCTGCGCAGTTCCGGCTGGCAGGCGGTTCACCGTGGGAACAACCACCTGACCGTGCCGGTCAACGGGTATGCTGACGCGGCGGTGATCAATGCGGAACTGGTGCGGGCGGGCCATAAGGTCTATCAACTCGGGTTAACACATCCGTCACTGGAAGATATCTTCCTCACCCTTACCGAAAACCAGTGATCAAGGAGACAAAATGACATCCTTATTTCGAGCTATTGACGCAGAACTGTTGAAATCCAAACGAACGCTGATGGTGGCTTTGGTCTTTCTGGCGCCGCTGGCGCTGGCATTTCTTGAACTGTCTATCGGGTTCCAGTACGGTAAGAAAATGTATCAGGTGGGCGGTGATAGCTGGCTTACTTTGATCGACCATACCGCCATGATGTGGGTACTTCTATTGCTGCCGTTGTTTGTCACCCTGCAGATGGGGTTGATGGGTGCGCTGGAACACAACAACAAGACCTGGAAACAGTTATACGCGCGCCCGCTTCCGAGGTGGAGTATTTATTTCGCCAAACAGATCATCGGAACAGGGTTGATCGGGCTGAGCACACTGATACTGGGATTGATGACGGTCGGAGTGGGGTTGACCGGGCGGTACCTTCTGCCGGAACTGGGTTTTGACGCGCCCATTCCATGGAAGACGCTGTTCCAGTTTATGTTCTATCCGTACCTGGCTTCGTGGCTCATCATATCCATTCACCTTTTTGTCAGCCTGTACCTCAGCAGCTTTGTGGCAGCCATGGGTGTAGGGATTGTGGCTACGGTCTTTGGCGTGGTGATTTACGGCTCTGATTTTGAACAGTTCGATCCGTGGACTATCCCCGGGGTAATTGAGGGAAACCTGCGTAATGGCGACCCGTTCTTGCAGCCGTTGTTAATCGGCATACTCGGCGGGCTGATCGTTGCCGCGGTCGGATGTTATCTCACCACCCGGCGTGATGTACTTCAATAAAGACCTGGTTCGGGAGAAGATATATGATTCGCATTTTATTTACTATTATCGCGGCTATGCTGGCTGTCGCGTGGGGTCTGGTTTTCTGGGGACCCGATCAAACGTCAGTTCTTTGCTGGTGGTTTGTGATGTTCTTCAGTCTGGCAGGGGTGATATTCACCGTGTTTTCACTGGTGTTGGTTGCCATCCGTGTCATCAGAAAAAAGTTGCCGGAAACCAGTCTGTTCTTACTCCTGATAGTCTCGATGATTGCCGCCTGGCCGGCTGGATGGTTTATGGGTTATGGCCGTATTGCATACCCGTCGGATGCGGAAAAGACACAACCATCTGTCAGCATCCGGCTGCCCGTTGACCAATCTGTGATTGTTGCCTGGGGCGGGAACCCGGTTGAGCAAAACTTTCACGCAACCTTTCCTTTTGAACGATGGGCGTACGATCTTCTGGCCCAGCCCGCTGCCTTAAAAACCCCGAATCTTGAAGAGTATGGAATTTTCGGGCAAACCGTACTGGCTCCAATTGACGGAACGGTAATAGGCATCCGAAACGATGTACCTGATCTTCCGGCAGGAACAGAACTGAATAATTCGGATATCCGTTCGATGCTGGGAAATTATATTTTTCTGCGCATTGATGAGACAAATACCTACCTCGTCATGGCGCATCTGATGGCTGATTCAGTGACCGTGAAACAAGGTCAACATGTTTCGGAAGGCATGCCAATTGCCAGGGTGGGCAATTCCGGAAATACCAGCGAACCGCATATTCACATCCATCACCAGAGACAGGATCCATCTACTACCAATTTCTTTCTGGCTAAAGGTTTGCCCTTATTCTTTCGCGAAATCGATGGGCCTCCCATGCCGACAGGCGGTGTGGGAATCGTGGACGGGCGTGAAGTGCCCATCGGAATGACAATTTCTCCGCTAAAAAAGAAGTAGCATGAAAAACTATATCCAAACAAAACCAGTTGTTGCGTTCTGCCTGCTTTCTTATCTGATCACATGGCTGATCCAGGCACCCGGGTTGGCTGCTATGCAGGGAAATTTCCGGTTCAATGATCAATTTCTTCTTCTCTTAAATATCTCATCCTACGGTCCCACACTGGCCGCGCTGGCAGTCACATTTGCCTTGCAGGGATTCTCCGGAGTGAAATCGTTGCTAAAGCGTGCTCTGCAATGGAGAATCTCCTGGCTGGTGTACCCGGCTGTATTCTTTCTATTTCCATTGATCTCCTTCCTGGGGTATCAGATTCTGGGCATCGGAGCCGTTGAAGGAGAGAATATTTTTGAGCTTTTTCTGACGCTGGTGATACTGGCTCCGGTCAACGCTTTTGTGGGTTCCATCCTGCTGGATATTGGCCCGCTTGGAGAGGAATTGGGTTGGCGCGGTTTCCTTCTGCCTCGCCTGTTGGAAAAGTACGGTGAAATAAAAGCCAGTGTTATCCTCGGCGTACTATGGGGTTTCTGGCATTTTCCTTTATTTCTGTTCTCAGAATGGCGTGGTAATGTTCCTATCTGGCAGGCTCTTGCTTTATACCCATTCTCAACCATATTGATTGCCTATGTTATGACCAAATTCCATCAAGCCGGCAGCGGAAGTGTGCTTATTGCCATTCTGTACCATGGGATCGTGAATTACACGGCTGGTTATATTCAGAATGCGAAGCTATGGAATATCAAATCCATTCCGCCGATAACATTGGAGCTCATCATTCTGGCGTTCTTTGCCACCATGGCTATCGTCACAGGGGTTCTGTTCAGAAAAAATCCAGGCAATCTCTCCCGAACCATTGAGCCCGTGCCAGAATAAAGAGTTGAACTACATCCAGGATAAAAAAGCAGTCCGAAAGATACGAAGCGCGGTCTGCTTTTTTTCTATTCCCGGCGGGTTATTATAATAAGGCTATGACCGAAAATTTCGACGCTATCTACAACATGCTATGGGATACGAGTTATAACGCTGTTTCACAGGGTGACATCGAGATTGACGATCTCATCGCCCATCCTGAAGCGGATAAACGCCGCGGGTTGACCCTGATTTTCCGCCCAACCGATGCCGTAAAACAATCCATTCTGACATTCCTGAACGAACTCCGCCGGATTGAACCGGATCAATATTACTACCCTGAAACCAGCCTTCATTTTACGGTTTTATCTCTCTTTACAGCGACTGTTGAACACCAGCGAGAATACGACCGCATACAAGCGTACCAGACTGCCGTCGACAGCGCTGTTCGGGGGATTTCTCCATTCCTGTTTCAAGTAAAGGGACTTACCGTTTCAAAAAGCGCGGTGATATTATGCGGGTATCCCCTGCCTGATAACCTGAATATCCTTCGAAATGCCTTACGGAAAAACCTGATCACAAGCGGTCTCGCTCAGGGATTGGACAGGCGTTATATTTTGACCGCCGCGCATACTACGATCATGCGTTTTTCCCGGCCTCTGTCCAACCCGACAGGGCTGGCGGAATTTCTTCTAGAAAATAAACAAAAAGCCTTTGGTGAATTTCAGGTGGATGGATTGGACCTTGTTAAAAATGACTGGTATATGGCCCAGCACAATACAACCGTTGTCTGTCGTTATCGTCTGAACCCAAAAGCGATTTAAACTGTGACAAAAGGCGGATAATACTATGGAATTCACCCGGGTAAAGCTCGAAATTTTTATCCCTGAAACCCATGTGGACGCGCTGCGAGAGTCCCTGGCGGAAGCCGGCGCCGGGGTGATCGGGAACTACGACCATTGCTGTTCGGTCATGCCGGTGAAAGGATACTGGCGTCCATTGGATGGAGCAGACCCGTATGACGGCACGGTGGGTGAGGTCAGCGAAGGGCATGAATACAAGGTGGAGGTCAACTGCCCGCGGGAAATACTGGCGGCGGTGATCAAATCCATCCGCGCTGTCCACCCGTACGAAGAACCGCTGATCAATATCATCCCGCTGATGGATGAACCGTAATTGAATTATTGGAAGAAATAATTCGTGCTTTGCCCTGAATAAAAAACTGGTTATTGAATCGGACCCTGAAATGTGCTATTAAACATCGTCCGGACAATTCAAATACCAGTGAGGTCATAGAATGGATGCACAGAAGGCCAGCATTACCGCTTTGGTCTGCGGATTTACGCGCGCCTATCACGCGAAGAACGATACGCCGAAGATATTTGATGACAATTGGGCCGAATGCTTATTGTCACCGGAAGAATATGCTTTCATGGAAGAGAGCGTAACCGGTTTGTTGAATCTGTTCGAGCCGGAAACCGCCGGAAAAGTGGATGAAGTCACAGCGCGGCGGCTGGTCATGCAAAAATATAACAGTTCCACGGTTCTGAGCCGTGCCAGGTTTATAGAAGATTGCCTGGAAAAAGCCATCTCAGCGGGAATCGACCAGTACGTCATTCTGGGAGCCGGGTTGGATACATTCACGTTACGCCGGCCGGAACTGGCGGACAGGGTGCGGGTGTTTGAAGTGGACCATCCCGCCTCGCAGGCTGATAAGAAGGACAGGCTGATGCGGGCGGTAGGCGGAGTGCCGAAGAATCTGGTCTTGATCCCGGTCAATTTTGAAACCGATGACCTTCGGGATTGTCTCCTCCAGAACGGTTTTGACCCCGGCAAACCGGCTTTTTTCAGTTGGCCTGGTGTGACGTATTACCTTGAGCTGGAAGCAATCCGCAACACCCTGCGGATCATCGCAGAACTGGGCGCGCCCGGAAGCGGGCTGGTTTTCGACTACGCGGATGACACCGCATTCGACCCGGCGCGTATTTCAGACCGGGAAAAGAAATTGCAATCCATCACCCGTCAGACGGGGGAACCTATGAAGACCGGGTTCGTCCCCGCGGAATTGGAAGAGGAACTCAGCCGTTTTGGTTTCGGAACCGTCGAAAATCTGGGCCCGGCAGCCATTGAGGAACGTTTTTTTGCAAACCGGGCAGACCTGTACCACGCCTTTGACACCGCCCATTTTATTCATGTCGAAAAAATGTAGAATATTTTGGTGCTTGACTCTATGGTAACCAGAGGGTGTATATTGGTCAGCGTATGGACAACACACTAAAGCTCAAAATCGGCGAATTCGCCCGCCTCGGACAGGTGACGGTGCAGACCCTGCGGTATTACGCAGACCTGGAACTGCTGCGTCCTGGTGAAGTGGACCCGTTCACCGGGTACCGCTACTATTCACTGGACCAGCTCTCCACGCTGCACCGCATCCTGGCGTTGAAAGACCTCGGCCTCCCGTTGGATCAGGTCAAACGCATGCTGCGCGACAATATCACGCCCGAAGAGATGCGGCGAATCCTGGTATTGAAACAGGACGAGATTCGCACCCGGGTGCAGAACAACCTGGACCAGCTCGAGCGCATCAACATGCGTCTGAAAATGCTGGAGCATCAGGGCAACCCGACGGACTATGAGATCAACATCAAGCACGTGGATGCCTTTCCGGTGGCATCCGTCACCGGTGAGGTGCCCGATTACCGCGATGTCACACCGTTGTGGATGGAACTGGGTGAACGCATTCAGGCGGAATCGCTTCAGGTTCAGCCCCCGTACCTTACGCTATGCCATGCCACAGAACCAATGATCAAACTGGAAGTGTGTTCGCCCCTGGCGGGCACACTTCCACAATCCTCTGATGGACTGGTGCGTATGCTGCCTGAGGTCAACACAATGGTTTTCACCACGCACCGCGGGTCGTACAACGGCCTGATTGACGGCTTCACTGCCCTGTGGAAATGGATCAGTGATCACGGCTTCAAGATCGCCGGCCCGGACCGTGAGATCTACCTCCGGCTGCCTGCCGAAGGACAGTATGATAACGATCCTGATTCTCTTACCGAACTGCAGATCCCGGTCACCCCGGCCTGAAGGAGACAACCATGCGCTATTGTTTTACTGCCGAGGCCATCAGCCTGACTGCCCTGAAGGAACGTATTCTATCCACCGACCTTGTTCCCAGCCGGGAACCCATCAAAACAGGATTGGATGATGTGCTGGCAAAACTGAACGAATTGGGAATACAAAATCTGGCTGTACTTCGTAAAGAACTGAAAGACAACAGTCGCCTGTTTGCCATTGCCGAGCAGACCGGTATCGATAAAGACCATCTGGCCCTGCTGCGGCGTGAGGTGGAAAGCTGGTACCCTAAACCGTTCAGCCTGAAAGATTTTGATTGGATCCCGGCGGAAGAAACCGCAAAACTGGAGGAGGCCGGGGTTAAAACCACGGCAGACCTGTTTGAAAACCCGGAGAAAGCACAGGCTGCCGGAATACAACCAGATCTGATGGAACACCTGCTAAAATGCGCTGACCTGACCCGCATCCAGTGGGTAAGCCCACTGACAGCGCGCATGCTGATTGAAGCCGGTTATTCTGCTCCGGCTGATGTGGCTTCGGCTGACCCCGAAGATTTGGATCAGGGGATGCAGGCCGTCAACACGGAAAACGCCTGGTTCAAAGGGCGTATCGGGTTGAGGGATATCAAACGGCTGATCGATGCCGCTCGGTATGTGTCACTCTGGTATTGAAGTCCACCTGTATTGTGGGAAATGAATCGGTAAAACCAGCGGCCGCTGATAAATCACAAGAGAATAGAAAGAAGGAAAATCAAATGGCACAAACTGATTGTGTTGTCTCTCCGCTTGGTTATATCCGGTCCGGACAGGACGGCTTTGTTCTGGAACTCAAGCCTGAATACCGTGAAGCATTGACCGGCCTGCAGGGGTTCAGCCATATCAACGTCCTGTGGTGGAGCCACCTGCTGGATAAACCTGAACTGCGCAAGAAGACCGTGGTAGAAAAACCGTATGTCAAAGCGCCTGACCGGCTGGGAATCTTTGCCACCCGTTCACCGATGCGCCCCAACCCGATCTGCATATCGGTGGCGCAGGTGATCCATGTTGATGAAACCAACGGCCGTGTCATCCTGGCATGGATCGACGCTGAAGACGGTACACCGGTGCTGGATATCAAGCCCTACGAACCGTGCGCTGACCGGGTGCGCGACGTGCAGACCCCGGTGTGGAGCAACCATTGGCCGAAATGGTACGAAGATTCCGGGTCGTTTGACTGGGCTGCCGAATTCGTCAACGCGCAATAAGTTGTATACGTTACAAAAAAAACAATCCCCCGCTGTCAGCGGGGGATTGCCAGATTAAAGGTCCATTTCCCAATTCTCAAAAACCAGGTCGTGCCCGTAGGCGTGCTGCGGTTCTTCACTCACTTTATGAAAACCGGCTTTTTCATACAGGTGAATGGCGGAATGTAGAATGCTGTTTGTCCACAGGACCATTCGTTTATAACCGAAGCGGCGCGCCTGCTGAACGCACTCGTTCACCAGTTTACCGCCCAATCCCATCCCCCGGGTTTTGGGGTCAACCAGCAGCATGCGCAGCTTGGCGGTTTCGGCATCCTGTTTCACCAGGAAGATGCAGCCAACATTCTCCCCGTCCAGTTCGGCGATCCAGCAGCGCTCATGGGCAGGATCAAAATTTTTGACGAAATCCGATACGATCCCGGCAACCAGGCCCTCAAATTTTTCGTCCCAGCCGTATTCCTGCGCGTAAATCTCTCCATGACGTTTGACTACCCAGCCCATATCACCGGGAACCGGCGGACGAATGATGATGGGTGCTGTTGTCCTGTCCTTTCCGTCCGGTGTCAACAGCGATTCTATGGTTCGCATAGAGGTCACCACCCGTGTCTGATCGGATAAAGATAAGGGTTCGAGCAAAGATTGAATACCGGATTGTGAGCGGTTGTTCAGGGTTTCATATGCCTGACGTCCTTTTTCCGTCAACGTGAGGATTGAGGCGCGGGCATCATTCCGCGAGGTGGTTTTTGTGATCAGGCCGGATCTGGCAAAGCCATTGAGTATCCGGCTCAGGTAACCCGCGTCAAGATGAAGCTCGTTGTTGATTGCGGTCGCGGTGGGTTCGGTCTGGTTGGCCAGTTCATACAATACCCTGGCTTCGGTCAGAGAGTAGGGTGAATCAAGGTAATGGCCTGATATCAGGCCGATAATGCGGGTGTAAAAACGGTTGAAATGACGGATAAGGGCAATATAGTCCGCGGAGTGATTGGCGTTCATGTGTACCTCCAGAATATATTGCCATTATCAACTATATAGTTGCTTAAGTCAAGTATATTCCCGCATCGAAATACCCTTGTATAACAGGCGGTTCAAAAATTAATATTCCACGCCTGGCTGGGCGTAGATCCCTTTATCAAAAGGATGTTTGACGGCTTTTATTTCAGAAACCAGATCTGCCATATCAACCAGTTTTGGAGGCGCGTCACGGCCGGTGATGACCAGATGCAGCTTTTCCGGTTTGTTGGCCGCCAGCCATCCGGTGACGTCATCCACATTAAGCCATCCAAAATGGAAGGGGTACGTCATCTCATCCAGAACGATCAGATCATAGTTTCCGCTGGCAATTTTTTCCTTCGCCAGTTCCCATCCATGAACAGCCCGGGCTGCCGTATCATCCAAATTCTTTGATTCCCAGGTAAATCCGTCCCCGGTGGTGATCCATTCCAGTTCCAGTTTTCTGGCCGCCATGGTTTCACCCCATACGGCAGTTTCTGATTTAATGAACTGGATCACGCACGTTTTCATTCCCCGTCCCCAGGCGCGCAGTACCATGCCGAATGCGGCGGTCGACTTTCCTTTTCCATCACCGGTATGAATGATGATCAATCCTTTTCGTTCCTGTCTAGGCATATATTTTCCAATCCTCTGGTTATAGTCAATCGAGTTGCCGTTTCCAGAATAGCTCTTTTTTGAAAGGCTTTTTTCTGTATTAATTTCACACCTGTAATTATCCTGAAACCCTGCGCTTGTACCCATACTTCGTACAAGGTAGAGTCAGTTAATTTTTCATCTTTTCTTCAATGATTTTGAAACCAAACCGGAAACGGTCTGATGGTTGTACTGCATCCTGATACAATGTAGAATATATTTACTATATAAGCCATCACGGATTGATTGAGGGAGAGATTGGATGGACTGGAAAGATAATTTGAATGGCAATCCGATTGACTGGCTGTTGAACTCTTCCATTCCAGAGATCCGCGATATGGCTCTGGGTGACCTGCTTGATGTGCCTCTTAATGATCCCCGGCGTAGAACCGCCCGCCAGGAAGCCATTTCCAGCGGCAACACCGGCCTGGTCCTTTCGCATATGGAACCGGAAGGGTACTGGGTTAAACCCGGCCCCGGATATGGCCCGAAATACAAATCCACCGTGTGGGCTGTCACCCTGCTGGGCCAGCTTGGCGCGAAGGTGATGGATGATCCACGAATCCACACCGCCTGCCTGTATGTTCTGGACAATGCCATGGCTGAACATGGTCAGATGAGCCACAACGGCGCGCCGGGGGGTACATTTGACTGCCTGCAGGGCAACCTCACCCGCGCGCTTCTGCAATTGGGTTGTACCGATCCACGCCTTAACAGGGCGGTAGAATGGGCAGCGGCAACTGTCACGGGGGAGGGAATCGCGCCCATCACCGAAAAGAAAGCAGAAAAACGCTTTACCGCGTATAAATGCGGCCCCAATTTTGCCTGTGGCGCGAACAACAAAATGCCCTGCGCGTGGGGCGCGGCGAAAATTATGTTGGCGTTGAGCCTGGTGCCGAAGGAGAAACAGACGCCTTTGATCCAAAGTGCTATCCGGCAGGGAGTGGATTTCTTCCTGGGGATCGATCCTGTCACGGCGGAGTGGCCGTCTATCACCGGCAAACCCAGCCGTGACTGGTGGATGTTTGGATTTCCGGTGTATTACATCACCGATTTAATGCAGGTGGCGGAAGCGTTGACGGCACTGGGCTATGGCCATGATCCGCGAATGAAATCGCTGATTGATTTGATCCTCTCCAAACAGGATGAAAAAGGCCGCTGGCCGCTGGAATACCGATATGGCAGCAAGACCTGGGGAAATTACGGAACCGAAAAAATGCCGAATGAATGGGTCACCCTGAGGGCGCTGCGGGTTTTGAAACGGGCTTTTTCTGGCCAGTGATACTGCAACGGCGATCGGTAATCTGAAGCATTCTTCTCCTGACAGGAACGTTGACCTCCCGGTGGTATTTCCACCCTTCCCTGAATTAATCAACCATTGACTCAATAGAACATTTGATATATTATAAGACGGATAAAACATTTATTCGGAACAAATGTATCAAAAAGGAGATATATGGAAAAGTCGAATTTCAGTCACATTGTTGCCTGGGTAGACCTTAAAAACCTGGGATTCTACAAAGACCTGTTCACCTTCCTTAACTGGGCGGTTCTTTATGATGACCCAAACATGCTGGGTGTGGGCGATGAAAATGGCGGCAGCCTGTGGTTTGGCGCACCCCTGAAAGACCATGCCAATGATTATGACGGCAAAGGCGTCAATCACATCGGAATTGGTGTCAAAAAGCAGGAAGATGTTGATGCCACGGTTGAATACCTGGCAAAACGCGGCATCCCGGCTCTCTTTGAAACCCCCCGCCACCGCCCGGAGTTCAGTGGTACTGATAGCACCTACTACCAGGTCATGTTCGAATCGCCCGACCGCTTGCTTCTCGAAGTGGTCTACACTGGACCGAAATCCGCGTAAACCTGAAGACTGTCACAGCGCCTGAACTACATCGGGCGCTGTACGTTTTAATTTATCCGACATTTCAGTCGGTTTAGAATTTTCTCCATTTTTTCTTCCATTCCCCGCTTTCTTCTTTTGCCGGGTCTCACGGAACGCGCTGGAAACCAATCGTTGTAACACTTCCGGAAACCCGATTTCATGCAAATCCATAATGACAGACAGGGCCACATCCTGTTCTTTAGGCCCCAGAGCCGGGTTGCAATTGGTATCAATGAAGAAATAGCGGCCAGACTGGTCAAGACGGATGTCAAATTTCGCGTATCCGCTCATTTTTGTAACATTAAACGCTTTCTTTACGTATTCTTTCAGCAGAGGATCTTCATATTTGACATAATGAAACGCCGCGTCTTTTTCGGTCAGCCATTGGTCCTCGAAGGTTAGAAACAAAAATTTTCGGCTGGTATCTTTGAAAATCTTTTCTGCCTGAAAGGTGCTCTTCTTTTTTTCCTGTAGCACAATGACGGTGATCTCGCGGCCGCTGATGAATTCTTCCACCAGAACCGGTTCTTTATATGTGCGGATAAGATATCTCAGCCGCTTGCGAAGTTGTTTTTCATTTTCGGAAACGGCATCCGCGGTGATTTCAACCGAACCATGAATGGAATTCAATTTAGAAATCAGTGGAAAGCGCAGTGCCGGGTCTATATAGTCTTTTGCTGTAGCAAAGAGTTGAAAATTGGGAACCGGAACACCGTGCTGTTGTAAAAGTTTTTTGATAACAAATTTGTTGGTATCCAGTGACAAACCCAGAATACCCGCCCCGGTGTATGGAATTTCCAGCAATTCCAGTACGCCCGGTATGGCAGAAGCAAGGCTTTCTTTGCCTTTTACCGAATCAACCAGGTTAAGGATCAGATCTGGTCTGGTTTTTCGCAGCCAGGCGGGAAGTTGAGAATTTCCGGGATGATAAGCCACATTGAAACCAAGTTCCTGCAGATAAGCGCCGATAATGCGCGCATCATCTTCAGCATCTTTTTCCGTGATGTACTGGGCTTCTGTCGGGAAATATTCCCGTTTCACATCGCTGAAAATAATGCCAATGAGCTTCTGGCTTAAATCGTTTTCTTGGTGTAAATCTGAATAAATTTGATTATCCGGGATCATTGTTCACCAGTAATCATTGTACCTGTAAATCAAACTTGAAGTCTGATATAAAAAATTTGCGTTGTTCTGAGATTAATTAATATTGAACAGCCAAAGGTTTAAGTCACACCCAGATATCGATGACCCGCCCCTTCATTCCCACATATTCATCCCGGATATCCATTATGGAGTAATTGGATTGCGCGCCTTCCGCTTCCAGGTCTCCCAGGTAGCGAAGATACGCAATGGCGTTTTGGCTGTCAAATGTTGACCCCTGGCTGGTGAAATTCATCATCGAGATACCGGCGCCGCCGGCTGAGACAGATGCCCGGACCGACTGCATGGCGGCGGCAGGCATATTTGAACCAACTCTGGCTGTGCGCACCCGGTAGTCCCTGTCGCCGGGTAAAACCAGTGTCATTACTTCAGGGCGATATTCAATTCCCCCGGAAATCCGTTCGATTTCCATACCCCGACCTCATTCAATTTCTCTGTGAATCAATTGTGTACCATAATTTTATCCAATTTTTACGCATTTGACCTCTTTGCTTTCCGGCGGTTTTCTTAAAACCTGTTTTAACCGAAAAAAACCGGTAATTTTATTTTCGGCTAATCTTCATAATTTCTTCACAGTTAATCCGTATTGTTGAGAAGCAATATAAAAGGAGAAAAAATGAAGAAAATAATTATTGGTTCCGCTGTAGCTGTATTTTTGTTTACCGCCTTTGGCGCTGCCGGTTATGCGTATGCGCGCTTAACCAACCCTGTCTATGGAACACCCTGGTACGGAATGATGGGTTCACGAGGCGGGATGATGGGATATCGAGATGATTATCGGGGCGGGATGATGGGGTCGCGATTTGACCGGAATTCTTACCAATATTCCACCGGAGAAATGGGCAAACTCCACGACATGATGTTCGCTTCACTGGCTGAGAAACTGGGAGTTTCTGTCTCTGAACTGGAAGATGGATTCAAGAAGGGTGAATCGTTGACTTCAATCGCGTCTTCAAAAGGCATTGATTCAACAAAACTTGACACGCTGGTTGACGAAGCATTTGCCCAAACCCTTGATCAGGCCGTCAAAGATAAAATTTTGACTGAGGAACAGGCGAATTGGATGAAGGAGCGCGGCGGTAGGATGATGTTCGGCCGCGGTTGGGGTGGAAGGTTCTATGATGGGAAGGATTGCCCATGCTTTGATGACGATGGCGATTCGAATTAATTGAAATACCTCCGGGGTTTTGAAGAGACCGGCCAACCCATTAAAAAGGGAAGGCCGGTCTTGTTTTTCACCCGATATCCGGTATAAACAGCATTTATAATCAAACCTAATTCCCCGGGTGAGGTGACTATTATGCAAACATACCGTCTGGCACTTATCGGATTCGGCAACGTGGGTCAGGGTTTTGCCCGTATCCTTTGTGATTTTGGTGAGCAATATGAGAAGGATTTTGGCGCGCGGTTTGTGATCACAGCCGTCAGCGACCTGCAAAAAGGCAGCGTATACAATCCGGAAGGGTTGGTTCCGGCAGACCTGTTGAATGCTGTTGAGGTAAGCGGATCCTTGGAGCCAGTTGCCGCCCCGTTCAAGGGATGGGACGCGCTGAAAACCATCACCGAATCAAACGCCGATGTCGTAGCCGAGCTGAGTTTTACCGATCTGAAAACCGGTGAACCGGCCATCAGTCACCTGAAAGCGGCCATCAAAGCCGGCAAACATGTGATCACCACCAACAAAGGCCCTGTGGCATTGGCCTTCCGTGAGTTGACAAAGCTGGCGCAGGAACACGGCGTAACTATCGGCGTTGAAGGTTCGGTGATGAGCGGTACGCCTTCGCTGCGGTTAGGCACTGAAATGCTGCATGCCGCCGGGGTGACCTGTATTCAGGGCATTGTCAATGGCACGACGAATTACATCTTATCGCAAATGGATGCCGGAGCTGCTTACGCGGATGCGTTGGCGGAAGCCCAGGCTAAGGGCTACGCGGAAGCAGACCCCACCGGTGATGTGGAAGGATTTGACGCGGCCGGTAAAGTAGTCATCATGGCCAACCTGCTGATGGGTGGAAATATCACCATGTCTGATGTTGACCGCCAGGGTATCACGAATTTGACAGTGGACGACATCAAGTCAGCCCGGGCGCGCGGAGAACGCTGGAAGCTGATCGCCAGGGTTGAAAAGGCCGGGCAAGGTGTGAAAGCCAGTGTTAAACCACAATGCCTTCCGGTGACTCATCCCCTGGCGGGTGTCAATGGGGCGACAAATGCCATCACCTACACCACCACGCTGCTGGGTGACGTCACCTTGATTGGACCCGGCGCCGGACGTCTTCCCACCGGTTTCGCACTGGTTGAGGATCTGTTGGCTCTTCATCGCAGTTTGAAATAATTAATTCAAGAAGAAATTCAGGGATGGGCGGGAGCCAGCCGGTTCCCGCCTGTAAAACGTTATGGTACTTACATTAAAGCTGGTACTCTCGCCGTTGTTGATCGCGCTGGTAAGCCTGGCCGGGCGAAAATGGGGCTCAACCGTTTCAGGGTGGTTCCTGGGTTTTCCATTGACATCCGGTCCCATATCCATTGTAGTGGCTTTGCAGCATGGACCGGAATTCGCGGCGGCTTCCGCGGCCGGTCTTCTGGGTGGGCAGGCAGCCGTCTGCATATTCTGCCTGGTGTACGGGTATACCGCGCTGCGGTTTGGGTGGCTGGTCAGCTCGCTGACAGGAATAACGGCTTTTTTCGCGGCGATCTTTGTGCTCAACCTCTTCACGTTGACCTTGCCGTTGGCTTTCGTGATCATCATGGCGGTAGTGCTGATCGTATTCCTATTGCTACCCCGCTCTGGTGGAGAATTCAAGGAGCTCGTACTTCCCCGATGGGACCTTCCATTGCGTATGCTGCTGGCAGCCGTGTTCGTGTACCTGGTCACCGGTTTTGCCAACGCACTTGGCCCGCAATTAAGCGGACTGGTGGCGCCGTTTCCGGTATTCGGGCTGATCATGTCAATTTTCACACATAAACAGAATGGATCCGCGGCGGCACTGAACCATTTTCGTAGTTATGTGTCGGCTTCCGCCGGTTACGCGGTTTTCTTTTTGATCGTGGGTTTGGGGATTACAACCCTGGGTACCGGCCTGACATACAGTCTGGCGCTGGCGGCTGTCACCTGCCTGAACGGGTTGACGTTGTTCTTCCTCCGAAAGAATCCACTTGTTTCAGCCGGATGATGTACATCTCCTACCGGGATACCGCGGTGTAACCAGCCTTCTTAACGGCTTCCATAATAGCGGCTTCTGTGACGCGGGTATCGTCAAACCGTATATCCATTTTTTGCTTTATATAGCTGGCTTCCACCTGCAAAATACCCGGAACGTCATCCTCCAATGCTTGCAACCTCATAACACAGGCCGAGCAGTGCATATCCGGAACGGTAAGAGTGAACTTTTTCTCCATACTATTAACCTTCAAAAATGATCTTACCGGTATACATCCCCATCGAGCAGCTAAATGCCAGCACTTTTCCCGGTTCTTGCGGGGGTATATCCACAGTGACCGTTCCCGTAGCCGGCAAAATTTTCGCGATATCGAGTTCCGGTATGGAGAAAGCCCGGGAGCAGGAATAGGTTTTATTGGTTACCAGGTTTAATTTGACCGGCTGGTTGGCAGGCGCTTTAAGGGTTTCAGGTACGTAGCCATCCCTTTTGACGTCCAACTGCAGTATCGGATTGCTGGCTACATCAGCAGTTTGCGATGCCTGAGTTTCTGCGGGGAAAACGTTCCATGCCATCTGGCTGAAGGAATATGGAGAACCGATCAGGTTCATTCCACTTTCCACGGCCATCAGCCCGAGAATAAGAAGCACGGCTGCCACGATTCGCAGGAAGTATTTCTCCATCATGGAACTCAACTGTGTGGCGAAATACGAGAGGATAAAGAAAACCGGGCTGGTGCCAAGCGTGAAGGCAAACAGGAGCGCCGCCCCCTGAAAAGGATCGGCGGTGGCTACAGCAGCGGCCATCACACTCTGGGTGACGCCGCATGGAATCAACAGTGTCAGCGCGCCAAGGAAGACGGGGGACACCCAAGAATCATTGTTCTTTGCTTTCCGGCGGATAAACCGGGTCAACCCCGATGGGGGCTCAAACGTGAAGTAACGGAATACAGGGTGAACGTTAAACATCCGCAGCGCGTTGCCGATAAGGAACAGGCCAATGGCAAACTGTAATACAGCCCGGGAAACTGTGTTCAATTGGAAAACCGAACCGAGCAACCCGAAAAGAAACCCGGCGATAGTGTAAACCGTCAGCTTGGATAGCAGGAACAACAAAATGGTTATTGCCACCCGGGGTTGGAATTTTTTCTTAGCACGGGCAGCGATGTCCTGTTCGATCTGGTTCGCCAGAGAACCCGCCAGTAATCCGCCCTGTACAGCCATACAGGAAAGCCCCCCTGTCGTTAAACCGGTAATAAATGCAATCCAAAGTTCCATATGGTAACTCCAGTACCTGGCAAATACGATAAAATAACTCCGTAATATATTGTAGCAGGATTTTCCTTAAAAATCCCCCCTTAAAGAAACGTTAAGCACAGTCATTCATCACCCTGTCAGCAGGCTGGTAATCCTATTAATCACCCGTATATATATTGAGAATGTCACCTGCATAAAAAAGTCACATTGATATAGAATGGAGCTAATACAAAATCAAACGTGCGGGAAAAACCATGGCACAAAAAATCGCGTTAGTAACAGATAGTACCTGTGATATTCCGAAGGAATGGGTGGAGCAATACGAAATTACAGTTGTTCCGCTGACCATTGTGATGAAGGAAAATGAAGTGCTCACAGACGGGGTGGATATCAGTCCCGTTGAGTTTTACGAACGTCTGGTAGCGGAGAAATTGAGACCTACAACGTCTCAACCGGCACCGCAATTGTTTCTGGACGCATACAGGAAAGCCGCGGATTCCGGCGCCGAACAGGTGCTGGTGATCACCATCAGCAGTGCCATGAGCGGTACGATCGAGTCCGCCCGACGCGCTGCCGAAGAATCTCCCATTCCGGTGGAAATCTGGGATGGCAAATCCAATTCGATGGGTATTGGCTGGCAGGTCATCGCGGCCGCCCGGGCGCGTGAGATCGGAGGGGGGCTTAAAGAAATGCTATTGGCGGCTGAAAAAGCCCTGAAGAGCATGACTTACTATATATCCCTTGATACCATCGAGTATCTGGCCCGCGGTGGACGTATTGCGGGTGCGGCGCATCTGTTGAATTCCATTTTACGGATTAAGCCCATGATCTATGTCAACCACAACACTGGCACGGTGGGGGCATCTCTTCCTTCTCGCTCACGCAAAGCCGCGATCGAAGATGTGTACAAAGAATTCTTCCGACACATTGACGTCAATCTGCCGCTGCATATCACGGTATTGCACAATAACGCTCTTCCTGAAGCAAAAGAATTGATGGACCGGATTATCAATGAATTTCACCCGAAGGAAATATTCATTTCTATCGTCTCCCCGGTTTTGGGTGTTCATACCGGACCGCGCGCGATTGCCCTTTGCGGGTATTCCGGATAAAAGGCAGATTTGTTCTCATTAAACCGCCCCGCGAACAGGTTGGGCGGTTTTGGTTTAAATACCGACGTGTACATGAGTACAATTCATACACAACGGAGGGATGACAATGACCATAAAAGCTATCCACACACATACCAATCTGATCGCACGAGACTGGCGCAAACTGGCCAGTTTTTATATAGACGCTTTTGGTTGCGTTCCCGTTCCACCGGAACGAGATTTGACAGGCGAGGCCATTGACCGGGGTACTGGAGTACCTGGCGCGCACATCACCGGAATTCATTTACGGCTTCCGGGTCACGGTGAAAGCGGACCGACGATCGAGAACTTCTCATATAACCGGTTGAGCGAGGAAGGTCAAAAGCGGGTCAACCGCCCGGGGTGGAGTCACCTTGCCTTCCGCGTGGATAACGTGCCCGAGGCGGTGAAAGCCGTTCAAGCGTTGGGCGGCGAGCTGGTCGGGGAGGTGGTCACTACAATGGTGGGATTGGATAAGTCCATCACCTGGTGTTATCTCACCGATCCCGAAGGGAATATCTTCGAATTGCAGACGGCCATCCATTAACAAAATTCTCACTGGATCGCAAGTTTGAACAACCGGTCATTTTTCGGGACGGTGTTTGAGGGTACAGTATCATAGTCATTGCTAATGGAGGATACAAAATGACTATCGATAAAGCTTTCAACGATTCCACCCCTACATATGATGACTGGATGCGCCGGGCGCTTCTCGGATATTCCGATCTGTTCGGCAATGCTGTGCGGGTAATCCCGTTTGAATCCAACAGGGCGATACGCGTTCTTGACCTGGGAGCCGGTACTGGTTCGTTCGCGGCGCATGTAGCCGAGGTTTATCCCAACGCCAGCTTTGTGTTGATGGATGTGGCCGATAAGATGCTGGATGCCGCTCGTGAACGCTTCAAAGACCAGGGTGAGAAATTCTCGTTCGAGGTAGCCGATTACCGGAATCTTCAGGGTAATGGGGAGTACGACCTGGTGATCTCAAGCCTGTCTATTCACCATCTGACAGATGATGAAAAAGCCAACCTGTTCAAAACAGTCTTCAGGCTGCTCAAGCCAGCCGGCGCTTTCATCAATATAGACCAGATCCGCGGGGAGACGGAAACCTTACGACGTCTCAACTGGAACCGCTGGCTGAACCACGTTCAGTCATCCGGCGCGACAGATGAACAGATAAAAGCCAGCATTGACCGCCGAACAACGTATGATAAAGACGCGTTGTTAGCAGACCAGATAAACTGGTTGAAACAGGCTGGCTTTTCTGACGTAGATGTAGTGTACAAGAATTTCTTCCTGGGTGTTTTTCTGGCGATCAAAGGTGGAATTTCTTCCTTTGGTTCGGTATCTGAATACTACAAGGAAAAGGAATAAAAAATCATAAGGATACAGATAATCAGCCATGGAAAAAAATAAACTGCCAGCACATTGCACAGAACTACCTGAAGGGTACCGACAGACAGCCGATTTCAATCTGAAGCACAACACACGGGCAATGATTATCCTGAATATTGTCGGTTTCTTCCTGTTCCTGTTGGCAGCCGCGCTGGTCCAGTGGTATACCCTGCGAGTCAGGGAAGCTTCTTCTGGAGCGGTCTTCTCGTTTGAGGTGGATAGTCTCGCGCAAGTTGGGGTATTCCTTGTGCTGTTACTTCTGGATATCGCCATACTTGTTGTGTTGCATGAAGGACTGCACGGCCTGTGTTTCTGGGTGATCACCGGAAAAAAGCCGATGTTCATGATCGGCCCCGGTTATGCCGCGGCATCTGCGCCAGGGGAATACATCGCGAAATATCCCTATCTGGTGACTGCTCTCAGTCCACTGGTTGTAATGACCATCGCCGGGTTGATCGCCATCCCGTTCGTTTCACCGGAACTTTTACTGCATGTGACGGCCATCACCGTGTTCAATATCGGAGGGGCTGTTGGAGACCTCTGGGTGGCCGCTGGTCTTCTTTCGAAACGCGGCCCGCTCCTGGTCAAGGATGAACTGGACCGGGTGATTTTCTACCAACCCGGGGAATGATCATTTGTCAGCAAACCGGGCGGAAGATCTTTCGAAGCATTCTCCGCCCGGTTTTTACCATTACGCCAATTCAATACTCTCGCCTGGAGCCAGCACTTTGACTTTACTGGATGTCTGCGTTTCGACTTCGGCGGCCCAGGCAGACGCGTCTTGCTGGATCAGCGGGAAGGTGTTGTAATGGATGGGAATGACCACTTTCGGTTGAATGAGCTTCACCGCGCGCAGCGCGTCAGCAGGTCCCATGGTGAAGTTGTCACCGATCGGCAGGGCAGCCAGTTCAACGCCTTCTTCCCCGATCAGCCGCATGTCGCCAAACAATCCGGTATCGCCGGCCAGATAGACTTTCTTTCCGCTATCTTTCAATGTAATCAAAAATCCGGCCGGGTTTCCACCGCATGATCCATCCGGCAGGGCAGAACCGTGCAGGGCAAGGGTCAACTTGACATACCCGAAGGGGTGGTGAAACCCGCCTCCCAGGTGCTGCGAATGGACTTTAACATCCTTCTTTTTCAGCCAGTCACCGATCTCGGCATTGCATATTACAGTGGCGCCGGTACGTTGGGCAATAGAAACGGTATCTCCGAAATGATCACCATGACCGTGTGTCACCAGAATAAAATCCGCTTTGATATCTTCAGCAGAAAATAGAGATTTCGGGTTGTATTTGAAAAAGGGATCTACAAGTAGATGAAATCCGGCAGTCTGTATGGAAAAAGAGGAATGCCCCAACCAGGTTACTTTTGTTATCATCAATTTTCCTCCTTGTGAAAATATTCACTAATGATACATTTGTTTTTGAATTACGTATATAGTGTTAATAACAATTGATTTGTTGCCTGCCATCAATGGGATGTATATAATGAACGGAGAAGTAAGGAAGGGTTAAATGAATTTTCTGCTGGATCCCAATATTTCGTACCTGATACTGGTCGGAGGTTTTATTTTGGCGGTACTGGCTATGTTCGCTCCTGGTACCGGGCTGTTGGAAATCGGCGCCACCATGGCAATTGTGATTGCCGGCTATTCTGTGGCCAATTTGCCATTTAACTGGTGGGCGCTGGTTATTTTACTTGTGGGTGTATTTCCATTCCTGTTCGCCCTTCGACGGTCACGGAACATTGTTTTTCTGGTTATCAGTATTCTCGCGATGATTGCCGGTTCGATCTTTATGTTTCGGACAAATGATGGACGCATGGCCGTCAACCCTGTACTGGCGGTTATCGTTTCTATCCTTGTAGCCGGTTTCATGTGGATTGTCGCCACCCGTGGGTTGGACGCGTTGAAAATGAAACCATACAACCGCACGGGGAAGCTGGTTAACCAGGTGGGAAAAGCCCGTTCGGATATTTTCCACAGCGGTACTGTGTATATTCAGAGCGAAGAGTGGAGCGCCCGCTCCAGTAAACCGATCTCAACGGGAACGCTGGTAAAGATTATCAAGCAGGATGGCGTAATCCTCGAGGTTGAACCTCTTTCTGATGAAGATTTGCAATCTGACCTGTAAATTCACAATTATTAAGGAGATTATGATGGAAAATGCTGTTCCGGTTTTGTGCCTGATTGGATTTGTAATTGTCGCAGTATTGTTCTTTCTGGCTTCCGCTATTAAGGTTGTTCCGGAATACAAACGTCTGGTCGTATTCCGCCTGGGGCGATGTATCGGCGAAAAAGGTCCCGGTCTTGTTCTACTCATCCCTGTGATTGACCGTCCGGTTATGGTTGACCTTCGCGAGCAAGTACGCGAGATTCCGCATCAGACCTCTATTACCAAGGATAACGCCCCCATCTCCATAGACTTTTTGTGGTATTACAAACTTGTCAGTCCGACGGAGAGTGTATTGCAGGTAGGGAATTTTGAATACGCCGCGCAGGGTCTTGCGACCACCACACTACGTTCTGTCATCGGCGGTATTTCACTGGATGATGTGCTTTCACAACGCGAGCATATCAATACCATGCTGCGCACCCGCCTTGACGAAGTGACCGAACGCTGGGGTGTAAAAGTGACCAACGTAGAGATCCGTGAGATCATCCCTCCGAAGGATGTTCAGGATGCCATGAACCGCCAGCTTTCTGCCGAACGTAACCGCCGTGCCGTGGTCACCGAGTCTGAAGGTACCCGCGTGGCTGCCGTCAACGTGGCGAATGGTGAAAAAGAGGCGAACATTCTGCGTGCTGAAGGCGAGAAACAGTCTGCCATCTTGAAAGCGGAAGGCGAGCTTCAGGCACAACAATTGCGCGCCGAAGGTTACGCCAATGCTCTCTCAAAGATTGACGCGGCTGCTAACAAAATTGATAAACAGACTGTCACACTTCAATACTTTGAAACTCTGAAGACCATGTCTGCCAACCCGGCCACCAAGTACATCTTCCCGATGGAATTCACCAACCTGTTGTCTGACTTTGTCAAAGGTGTTGGCAACAAAGCTTGATCTATGAAATCTTACCGGCCAGGCTTCGAGACCTGAACACCCTGAAGCAACTTGAGGATGAGGTGTTCAAAGAAGATGCCTGGCCGGTTCTCGATATACTGGCCATGCTGCTTACACCAGGGATGATCAACCTGAAAGCCGTACATAGCGGAGAGATCATCGGGTTTATTACGGTTGAAGAGAAGCTATTTGATCCCGAGGCGAGCGTCAATTCTCTGGGTGTAAAAACGAGCTGTCGGCGTCAGGGAGTGGGAAGAGCGCTGATGAGGGCGGCGGAAGGGCATATCAAACGCAAGAAGATTCGGTTATGTGTGCGCCATTCAAACCAGGCCGCGATTGACCTGTATTTCAGTCTGGGTTTCCGAAAAACAGAGGTGCGTCACAATTATTATCCCGATGGCGAAGACGCGTATGTGATGCGAAAAATACTGTGAATCAGTCCTGGTTTTCTTCGGCAGGACTCTCTTCCGGTTTTTCTTCTTCTGGCATCGGGGCTAGGCGCATGGTTTTTTCCAGCAACGTCTGTATGTTGAAGGGTTTTCCCATAAAATCATTCGCGCCTAAGATCTTGGCAGCCTGTACGACTTCATTGTTACCGGCAGAGGTCATAATAATCACGGGGGTGTATCGCAATTCCGGTTCCGCTCGAAGGTCTTTGAGGAAAGCGAGCCCATTTTGTTCCGGCAGCATGTAATCAAGGATGATCAGATCGATTTTTTCTTGAAATAATTCTTTCAACCCCGCGTGTGTGGTTTCGGTTACAACAACAGAATACCCTTTGGACTGGAGGGTTAAACGAACAATGCGGGCTATTGTAGGATCGTCATCAATAACCAGAACACGCGGAATTCTCATGTCCCACCTTGAGTATGTCTATATTCATTCCAACGTAAAACAGGGCCGCATCTCTCCGACTTCAATATGCCGCCAGTTATATATCTTTCGGGTGTAATACTGCCCCAATTTCGCCAGATCGTCATTAGATATTGCACCAATTTGCCGAAGAATTTCCAAACCAACCAGTGAACGCGACCGTTCGGTAACGTCGCCATCCGCCATTTTCAGTGCAATACCCATGCCGGGTTTTCCGTTTTGAGCTGGAATACCAAATACCTGATAACCCTCGGCCCCGGTTTTGGTCAACACACGGCCGTTCATCTGATTCATGAAGTCGGTATCAAAGCGTTCGGGGCCGGCAACCATGAACGGCGCGCCGGTCATTCCGTTAAATATCTTCTGGCATGCTTTTGCGCGGTTCTTTTCTAAATCCCACGGGTCGCTTAAGCGAGCCAGACCCAGAGCGGCGTTGTACAGCGGGATGGCGAAAACCGGCGCCGAGCATCCATCGATACCTATCTCAATTTTTTCTTTCGGAACGTCACACATCTCTGAAAATGCTTTGATGATGCTTTGCTGAACAGGATGATCGAGGTCAAGGTAATCTGTCAGAGAAGCGCCGCGCATTTTGGCGTGGGCCAGCATACCCGTATGTTTTCCCGAACAATTGTGATTATTCTGTGTTGGTTTTTCTCCCTTCATCATCAGGGCATCAGCCGCTTCTTTATACAGCGGAGGATGGATTCCGCATAGAAGATCGGATTCAGATATACCGATCTTAGCCTGCAGTTTCTTCAGGGCAGCCTTGTGTTCTTCCGTGCCTGAGTGGGAGGCGCAGATCAAACCAATTTCCGCTGACGTGAAACCAAATTTTTCGTCACCGCCGAGTTCTATGAACGGCAGAGCCTGAAACGGTTTTGACGATGAACGCAGAAAACTAGTTGCATTCGGATCACCATATGAAGCGATTAACTTTCCATGACTGTCAACAACCGCAGCTGCACCGTAATGTACTGATTCAACGATATTTCCGCGTGTGACTTCAACCATCTCTTTGAACCACGCGCTATAGGTGTGTGTCATTATTCCTCAGATTCTGCCCGGGTGGGGCAATGCCGGTGGGCATAATACTGGAAGAAGCCCCATTTCAGGCGGTCAGAATACTGGCTTTCAAGATCCCTGCCGAATTGGAATTCCTTCAAATATTTCGGAACCATATTGTATGTTTCTTCCGGTGGAGCGGAATTTTCTCCAAGTTCTTTTATTTTTTCGTCTACAGATTTAAGCCACTTGATCAATGCAGCCGTGTGAGTGGAATTTGTCAGTCCACCGCGTCCGCTGACGATTCGATATCCGGCATACTGTGCGGAACCGAGGAGTTCCAGTGACTTTATCCACGCGGGGATGTCGGCATTGGCCAGGAACGGGGGCTGGTCAACCGGTAGTGTGTCACCGACAAAGAGAATTTTTTCTTCCGGTATTTCGATCCAGCATGAGCCGGCCATAGGTCCCGGATGGTGTTCCACATTTAATGTAATACTATCGGGGTAAAGAGAAATGGAATTGTCAAATGTGATGTCAGGGGGTATCCAACGGATTGTTCCCAGATTATTACTGAGTTCCCAGGCAGCACCTGTTCCAATGTGTTGATTCTTGAATGTTAGAGGTCGGCTGCGGAAGGCAGTCGCTGTTGCTTCGTGTGTGATCAATGTAGCTTCCATGGCTCTGGAGCCGAGAGTTCGGTCATAATGGGCATCCAGGTTGATTAATACACGCTCACCACCGGCTGCCAGGTTGACTAAAGAAGCTCGCCAGGAACGGATATCTTCATTGCGAAATGGTGAATCAATAAGAATCTGCCCTCCTGAAAAAGGGATGGCAGCAATGGTAACACCCAACAAACCTGTCTCGATAAAGACATTTCGCGCTATTTCTTCCATACATTAATTCTCCAATACGGTTAGAGTGTTTCTTTTGCCAGGGGTAATGTCATCACAAAACGACTGCCCTGACCGCGGTTGCTTTCCACCCAGATCTTTCCGCCATGCGCTTCGACGGCCAGCCGGCAAAATGCCAGACCAAGCCCGAGCCCTTTTGGTGCATTTTCAGCCTGTAGCCGGACATATTTATCGAAAATAGAACGCGCGCTTTCGGCTGGTATTCCTGGCCCGCTATCACGGACCCACAATTCGGCCATGTCTTCATTTTGTACACAACCCAATTGAATGGCAGCCCCGTTCGGCGTATATTTGTTGGCGTTTTCCGTTAAATTGATGAGCACCCGGCGGATCATATCCACGTCAACATAAAGAAATATCGATTCATTCGGCAAAACAAGTGACGTGGATTGCATTTTTGAGTCAATATTGGGTTTAACAACTTCCAGCGCTTCTTGAATCAGGTTTCGTGCTTCCGCGATTTGCGGTTTAAGAATAGATTGACCGGCTTCCAGCCTGCTTATATCTAAAAGCGCGCTGATCAAACGCTGCATACGTTCGGCTGAACGGTACGCGATCTGAATTAATGACGCGTCTGGTAAATTCTGGTCTTGATGAGTGGCCAACATGATATCCAGACTGGAAATTACATTCGCCAGAGGAGAGCGCAGGTCGTGGTAGATCATGGCAGAGAGGTCGTCCCGCAGGCGGTCGAGTTCTTTTCGTTCGCTCAGGTCGCGGAACATCCATTGCATCATATCGACATCGTCAATGTTTTCACGGCGGATGTGCACCATTACCGGCATCAGACTACCGTTTCGCAAAACCATCTTAGATTCGAAAGCGGCAGTCATACCAGTGGAAAGGTGAGACTGCTCTTCCTGAATAACAGTCCGGTCGCGTGTTTGCAGGTCAAACAACGAACGGCCAATCAATTCAACCGGTTGGTAGCCGGTAACGCCGCTCGCCTGACGGTTGGCTTCCAGAATCTCGCCTTCCATGTCGGTAATGAAAATGGGATCAATGCTATCGTCAAACAACTCGCGATAACGGCGGTTAGCCGCTTGAAGTGATTCGAATAATCGTGAATTACCAATGGCAGATCCACATAGATCCGCCACACCTTTTAGAAGGTCAAAATCGTCCTGTGTGATCGAATTGGGTTCGGGGTTGACGATGGTAAGAATGCCCACCAGTGATTCTCGTTGTAACAAAGGCAGGCAGATGACGGATTTCGCGCCGGATTTATCGGGCGCGTCATCCTGCCGGCGAAGCCAGCGGGGATCTTTGCTGGTATCCTGGATCAGCGCAGGTTTTCCTTCACGCAGAACCCAGCCGGCAAGGCCATTTTCAATGGTAGCCTGAAGTTGGTCGGAGCGGTGCGCAATGATCTTCCCATCCACCATGATGGCAGCATCGATCGGCTTGCGTCTGTCGTCCAGAACGATCAGGCTGGCACGTTCAGCGCCAATACTTCCGGTTGAAAGCACAAGGACTCTTTCAAGCACGGTATGCAAATCAAGAGCCGCCGTGACTTCACGACTGATTTCCAAAAGCAAATTTACAGGAGTTTTTTCCGGTGCCTGTTTCTTATCCATGGATTTTTAGCATTTTTTCACTTTGCGGGCCTGTAATGAGGTTCGTCAAAAGTATAGCACATGCAAGAATTATTCCATTTTAAAGAGAGCTGCCTCCACCACAGATAGGTGGTCAGAAATCGAAGCCAGATCCTGTGAGGCAGTTTCCGGGTCGGCTGTAAGATCTTGAACGGCCGTTGAGAGCAACACATCTAAATCATCCGCGGATGCTTTATCTTTCTTTTCGATGTAAGGATAAATGTTGTTGAACAGGGTTTTGATTTCAGCAAGAGTTTCCCGGGCTTCCAACCCTTTTTTCTGCTCCACAAGGAGCCGTGCCAGAGTTGTTTTTTCTTTCATTTGCAGAAGAAAAATGTAAAGGTTGGCCTTTTCCAGTTGTGCGGCTGATTTCAGATAACGGATCTCCATTTCCTGCTGGCGTAACTGCATATTGGAAAAATCCGATTTGATCTGATTTGACGAAGCTGTGCCGCTGGTATGCATCTGAATGGCATTGGTCAATTGGGCATTCAGCGGAATGACAAACAGGTTATAACAAATCAGGTATCCAGCCGTCATGCCAGAAACCAGACCGATCGCGAACCACATCCAGGTTTTCGCACGGGGTTTATTATTTTCTGTCTGGTCAACCGGTATTTCCTTAATGGCTTCGGTTGAATTCTTCGCCGGTTCATCTTGAGGAATTTCAGGTTCTTTGATTTTTTCCGTCTCAAGGTTTTCGGTGGGGGTTGTGTCTATCAATATCTGAGATGTTTCAGGTGCGTTTGCAGGTGATGTCTTTTTTCGTGGCATTTCAGATCCTTCCGTGGAACGCCCACGGGGCAGCAACCAGGCACGCCTGATGTTCAAATATTTATTATATTTTATATCGTATAATCGCTTGCATGTCTGTTGAAACGGATACAGCACGAACCGCTAACCGCCAGATTGCCCGGGCTGCCGGAACCGTTATGGCGGCTTTCGTTCTTTCCAACCTGATAGGCCTGATCCGTGGAATTTTGATCATGCGCCGTTATGGCACGGGCGCTGAGATGGAAGCGTTCAATACGGCTAACAGGTTGGCAGAGACATTATTCAATCTTGTTGCCGGCGGAGCTTTGGCTTCCGCGTTTGTTCCCACGTTTACCGGTTTCCTGGCTAAGAAAGATAACGCCGGTGCCTGGAGACTGGCTTCCAGTATAGCCAACATCGTGCTCATCATACTAACAGTTGTCAGCGCGCTTTCGGCTATATTTGCGCCGCAGATCGTGCAATACCTGTTAGCCCCGGGCTTTGTGGACGAGCCGGAAACTTTCAAATTGGCGGTCGATCTACTGCGCGTCATTCTGCCTTCTGTGGTGATTTTCGGAATCAGTGGATTGTTGATGGGTGTTCTAAACGCCAATCAGGTTTTTCTGTATCCGGCTCTGGCGCCTTCCATGTATTCGTTGGGGATCATCTTTGGTGTTCTTGCGCTTTCTCCGGGCATGGGGATCTTTGGGCTTGCCTGGGGGACAGTATTGGGTGCGGCTCTTCATCTACTGGTACAGCTTCCTTCTCTCGTCCGGTTGAAGTTTGTTTATCGTCCAATGTTGGGATTGAATAATCCTTCTGTTCATGAAGTAGGGCGGTTGATGCTCCCACGGTTATTTGGTGCCGGTATTGTGCAGTTAAATTTCTGGGTAAACACCAATCTGGCTTCGCGTCAGCCTGAAGGGAGTTTGACATCTATCACCACGGCCTTTACTCTGATGATGATGCCGCAGGCATTAATTGCCCAGACGATTGCCATCGCCTCGTTACCAACATTTTCCGCTCAGGTAGCCCTGGGAAAATTGGATGAAATGCGTTCGTCGCTGGCATCTACCATGCGGGCAGTTCTGTTGCTATCAATGCCGTCATCTGTCGGGCTTGTCTTATTGCGTGAACCCATTATCCGTCTACTTTATCAGGGCGGACGTTTTGGAGATCGTTCCACTGAAATGGTTGCCTGGGCGCTGCTCTGGTATGCCGCCGGACTTGTGGGGCATTGCGTTGTTGAGATTGTAAGCCGGGCATTTTACGCGCTTCATGATACAAAAACTCCGGTGGTTATCGGTGTTATTGCCATGTCATTGAATATTGGATTTAGCTTGCTGTTTGCCTCGGTTTTTATGTCCAGCGGCTGGATGCCTCATGGCGGGCTTGCGCTGGCTAATTCACTCGCGACCGGGCTGGAAATGGCCGCATTGTTGATGATCATGCGCCGCCGGTTAAGTGGGTTGCAGGGAGCTGATATTTTCAACGCGGTATGGAAAGGTTTATCTGCCTGCGCGGTTATGGCGGCGGTTCTGATACTCTGGATGTCATGGAGCGTATTTTTACCGGCCTGGGTAGTTACACTGGGTGGCTTAATTCTGGGGGTAGTAGTTTACGGCGGTTTACTGGTTATATTGAAAACAAAAGAAGTTGGAATTCTCTGGGGAACGATTTCAAAAAAATTCTTGAATCGAATGCCATAATTTTTCTATAATTATTATTAATCGGGAGGATACTACTATGGGCCTTGTTATAGACCTTTTTGAAAAATCAAAATACGCTTATCTAACGGCTCCCGCGCAACAATCCGGTGTGCCACAACCCGCGCTTGAACAACCTGTACCGGAAAATGTTTCTGTTATACCGTTACCGGTACCATCTTCTATTTCCACACCTTCCATGGATGTACGCACCGCCATGGAAAATCGTATTACCCGGCGAAAATATAGTCAGCAGGAACTCACACTCAATGAGCTCTCCTACTTATTGTGGATAACTCAGGGCGTAAAATCGGTCACCGATCGACCGGCTACATTGCGGACGGTTCCCTCCGCCGGATCACGGCACGCGTTCGAAACCTACCTGTTGATTAACCGCGTGGAATCATTAGACCCGGGAGTTTATCGGTATTCCGCGCTTAAGCATTGTGTGTATCCGTTCAATATGGAAGTCAACATCAATGAGACTCTTACCACCGCCTGTAAATCGCAAAGCCATGTGCGGACCAGCGCGGCAACATTTTTCTGGGTGGCGGTAATGGAGCGTATGGCCTGGCGGTACTCTGAACGTGCCGCGCGGTATGTCCTTCTCGATGCCGGTCATGTTTGCCAGAATCTTTACCTGGCTGCCGAATCCATCGGTTGCGGTGTTTGCGGTATCGCTGCCTATGATGATGATCTGACAAACGCTGCCCTGGGGTTAGACGGCGTCAATGAGCTGGTTGTTTACGCGGCAACGGTGGGCAAACGGTAAACAGTTTAAGCTGAACGGTCAGCAAATTTCAAACCAAGATCCGCAGGGGTGACAGTTTTTCCAAGGAAATCATCGAAAGAGAGATTGTCCATTGTCCAACCGCAGGTTGATTTAACCCGGTTGAATAAAGCGGCATAGCTTTCATTGGACCGTAATGCCCAATCAAGCCAGAGTGTTTCTGCCATTTCCTGAAGTCGTTCCGCGTTTGGTCCTTCAATCTCAGAGAAGTGGCCGATCGGTAACTCATCCAGAGTGACCAGGGTATCCGCAAACGAGTAGGTAGTGCGGTATTTTTCGTAGAGCATGAAAACCTGGTACCCTAATGCTTCAAGTAAAGCCCGGGTATCGTCAAAGCTGCTAACTTCCACTTCGATTTCGCGCCTAACGCTAACCGGATGATTGACCTGAGCCGGATCTTTGTATGTCAGGCGGGCTGTCTGGTCTTGCCGCAATCGCAAAACCCGATGGTCGCGCGTTAAATCCCCTGAGGGAAAATCAAAGCGCAGATTGGTTTCTTTAACCCGAGGCTGAACAAGCTTTCCGCCCAGTGCCTGAATACGCAGTTCCAACCGTGAAAGATCTTTCACAAGGAATTTGACTTCGATCTCGTTTTCCGTCATCCTATTTTCCATTAGTTATAAAGCTCCTGATCGTTTCCCGATAGAGCAGATAAATGGCTGCTATTGTCAGCAATAAAGAAAAAGCCAGGGAAAATGGCAGTGATGTTTGTGCTTCAATAGAGCGGGCAAAACAGATCCGGTCAAGCCAGTGTAATAGCAGACCGGAAGTTAAAAATCCGAGTGAGATTTTCTTCCATTTTTGAGTTGGAAGAAGGACAGTGATCCCGCACAGAGTATACACCAAACCGGAAAGCGCGCCGTTCAATACCAGGTACCAAACGCCGGGAGCAACTTTTAAGGCGGCATATTCATTCCAATAAATAGTGGAAAGAACCAGGCGAAGCCAACCTGATATAGAAGCCATAAAAAGACAGGCGGATAAAAAATATAATCTCCAGGGGAGTGGGAGAAAAACTGGTTTGGTGATAGTGATCACTCCAATTTAATATCCCAAAGGTGTACATGTGACGGTTCTCCATCACGCACAGTCCGGATTTCGAACCGCAGACGAGAGACTTCCCGGTTGAATTTGACGGGTAATTGAACAGTTCGTATTTGAGGGCTTTCAGTGACCGTGATACTGGAGGAAAAAATGGTACTGCCATCCAGCGGCTGCGCGTAGACAGAAAAACCTGTCGCGCCGCCTCCAACCGTTGCGGATACTTTGTTCAGTTTCAACGGGCGTTCCAGTTCGATTTCCACCACGAGTGGGTTGGCTTCTTCTGACCGAATAACGGAAGCGATATCATTATCAAAAGCGAGTTGAAGGCTGCCCATATCCAACCGGGATGAGCCAGCTTCCGCTTTTACCCCATTGATCTTTATCTCATCTGGAACCATAAGTTTTCGGGATGCTTTTTCACGTTCAAAAGCCTGTCTGGCTGTTTCGCTGTAACTTAATCGAGCGAAGATAAATCCGGGTTTTCCGTTTGGATAAAAGACAACATCCACAACTTTCACAGGATCGAATTTACCACTGGTTACCACTTTACCCAGATCATCCGGTGATATGGCAAAAATCGTGTTTTCCGGAATTGGTTTCATAAATTCTGTAAACGCGTCTATACCTGACATTTCAATGGAAACCGGATCACCCAGAAAAAAGCGGGCAAGCACATCGGTACCATTTGCCCAATCTGGTGACATATTGATGTGAACGCCGGGATATTGAGCCTCGATCTCCTTGATCTTACTGAATACCTGCTGCCCGCCATATTGCATTCCGCTCATACCATAATCAGAAAACCAGGTAGGCCCATAAGTAAGAGATACATCAAGGATTGTGAAATTCGCGCCGATCAATAACAGGAAAAAAATGCCATCAACAAACTTGATGACGGGGAAACGTTTATTGATCCAATCTATAGAAAATTCAATGCCCAGTGTAATGAAAAAAGCCGCCGGGATAACCATAAATAACGCTCTTGTAATGCCAATATTGGCAACAGCCGCGCCAACGGGTGCCGTCAGCAATGCCAGCAACATCAGACGGTAATTCGAGTTCTTCCATTGTCGGATACTCAGAAATAATCCAGCGGCAAAGAACGGGAGGAAGAACCAGCCCAGATGCCCCATTCCCTTCATAATATGACGGGTTAAATCGTCAGGATTGAGGAAGAACCAGTATGCCGGATTCAACCCCTGTAGATATACGCCCAGAAATGTTATTAATTTCTGCGATAACGGTATGGGTTTAATCCAGTAGCTATCGAGTAATGCCAGATGGTGCTCATTTTCCCCGGGGTGTAAAAAAAGGAACCGGAAATACGGAACACACAAAACCAGACCGATCAGTATTGGAAGCCAGAGAACTTTGCGGTTGGCCCAATGGTATTGGAGGTCCGAAAAAAATAAAGCCAGAATTATTGCTGCCATTACCACTCTCGCCGGGCTGTAACAGTAAAATGCCAGAGCGGCGGCGATCACTGATGCGTATATCCACCGGGTGTTGCCATTTCGATAACGAAGATAACCGTATAGAAAAACTGTATAAAAAGAAACAGCTTCTACTGTTTCAAAAGCGGTTCGTGAGTGATAAAACCATGCCGGTATCATCGACAATACCAGTATGGCTAGCCATCCGCGGTGTTTGTTTTTGATTTCACCGTATGAAAGCCCCAGCCCCAGAGCAGCCAGAAGGGAGATTGTGGTGGAGATAAACCGGGTGGTAAACGCGGATCGAATTCCTATAAGGGTGGGTAAAACTTGCACATACACCGATGTTCCGAGGTTGTACATGCTGCCATTTTTAAAAAATGTTGGCAAAATCTCCCCGCCCGTGGCGGTAAACCTGTTTCTTACCAGGTCGTATGCCTGAATGCTGTGGATCGCTTCATCAGTGAAAAAGAAAATTGGAAAGTCTGTCAGCCGGATAAGACGAACCAGGTAATATACAACTACCGCGCAGACAAGAAGGGTCATTGGCGATAGATAGCCTGACAATCTCGAGAAGACTTTGTTGGATCTAATGCGCTCTATGAAGTCAGAAAGCCAACTGGAAGGGGATAATTTTTCCAGGTCAAATCGAAGGTGTTTGACCAATGTTTCAGGACCGCCGGTAAGGTTGACCACCTGCGATCTGACAGGTGCTTTTCCTCCTGGTTTATACGTGATCGTCAGTTGTACTTCCGCGCCTGGCGGTAATTCAACAGTCGCTTCAACCCGGAGATTCTGTCTGGTCTCATCGGATTCTGGAGGGCTCTCCCCCTCCGCGTAGGTTTCAGGCGTATCGGTCACCACGTGCTGATTATATAACGGTTCAAGAAAAACCAGGTATTTCATGAAATCAGGCGGGTACACTTATTGCAATATTGCTGACTACCGTGAAAATATCACCCTGGGACATCCTATCGACTATACTCTTCGCGGCATGGCTGGTCATGTCGACGGCTTTCGTCATCATTTACCGAGACCCGACAAGTCAGTTCAATCCTTTTCCGCCGAGAACTATTGCCGTCGTTTTAACGGAAGAGGAAATCACTTCCACCCCGGTGGTACTGCCAGAAATTTGGACACCCCTTCCTGAAGAGGAAGATGCCGGCATGGAATCGGATTCAGCCGGTGAAATATTGGAAGAATCAAACCCGGAGCCTTCTGATTCAGGAGGAATACCCACCAAAACTCCGGTTCTTATCATCACTCCCCGACCAGGGTCTTCTTCTACAGGCCAGTCACCTGTTCAGCGGAATTACGGGGTGATCCTGCCCACAAAAAGCCCTCTTGACCCGGTATCGCCTGTTGAAGAGGAAGACCAGAAATTGACGATCATCGCGCCGGTTGGGGTATTTGACAACACCTGGCAGAACATTCAGAGTATCCCTATATTTTCCTGGACATATTCCGGGTCTGTTCAGGATATTGATCATTTTCAATTGTATTTTGGAACCAAACAGAATGGCAAGCTGACAATCCGAACCACAAAAATGAATTACAGTTGGAAAGCTGTAAAAAGCGGTATATATTACCTGCGTCTGGTGGCTGTAGGAAAGAACGGGAAGATACTGGGAAAACCGGCTTACTTCCTTTTTAAATTTGATAATACTCCTCCATCTGAACCTGAAAACTTTAAGACAATCAGTGACGGTGATACGGCTTATCCATATTTTGAATGGGTTGAATCAACCGATGCCAATTCTGGTATGAACGGGGGGTACGCGGGCTATTCCATTTATCAGGGGCTTGAAAAAAAATGCGGAAAAGCTGTGGCTTTCACCGCGGATACCCACTGGACTCCGGTAACCCCCGTTGAACCGGGAACCACACAATATTTCTGCATTCGCGCGTATGATGTAGTGGGAAATTTCTCAAAATGGATCGGCCCTGTGGCGTATACCCGATCCAATTAATTCATCCGATAATAATTTATCAAAAATACCAGTATTAATTCGGCTCGATTCTTGCACAAAGAAAACCGGCATTCCTTTAAACTGCGTCCGGGCTTGTTTCCCGGTTGTGGGATAATGGAACGTCTATCCGGTGGTCAACTTGACTCAGGTTTAATCCGGACTATACTGAGAAATACAGTTCGATTAGCTATTAAAAGGATGGAAAGCGATGAAACTATCGTTCTGGGACATTATGGCTTCTATGGTCATGCTGGCAGGTTTGGCACTGGCGACCATTTTCATCAACATTTTCATTAATCCGTATTCATTCATAAATCCTTTTCCGCCTCCTACACCCATAGCCACGTTGGATGTCCCAACTCTGACACCTTCTCAGCGGGTTTTACCCGATGTTTGGACAACGACACCGGGAATTCAAGAAACCTTCGATATGATGGGGACTCCATCTGTTACGGGCACCAGCATTACCGCGACCGGAACAATAACGGGGACGGTGTTTGTGCTTCCGTCAAAAACCGTTACTCCTACACCCCCCAATACCCCGACCTTCACGAAAACATTCAGCAAAACGCCCAATAAAACGCTTACCACATACTACCTGAAGACGGCGACAATGACCGCCACTAAGACGGCGGAAGGGGCATCAGGCGATAAGATCCCACCTACCACACCGGGAACACCATATTCCTATTCTGCAGGCTCTAACCCCAATCCGGTTTTTTCATGGGGTGCATCCACCGATACCGGCGGCAGCGGGCTTAAGGGTTACAAAATCACCTGGGGTTTGGATAGCGGTGGTAACAATCCGATATACACAACCACAGCAACGACCTGGACAGCGCCCACTCTGACCACACCCGGAATTTACTATTTCTATGTACGGGCAGAAGATGAAGCCGGCAATCAATCCGCCTGGGCCGGTCCCTGCCGGTTCGGTTACACTGGCGTAGGTGCTCCGTCTGCGACAACTAATGCCGCGACTGGTGTGACTTCAACCGGAGCTACTTTACGTGGAACAGTAAGCGCCAACGGATATTCCACCACGGTGACATTTGAATATGGTTTAACTACAATTTATGGAACAACGGTAACCGCGATTGAAAGTCCGGTTTCTACCGCTTCAGCTTCTGTATCCTATGTGCTAACCGGTTTGTCACCAGCCACAACATACCATTACCGCGTTTCAGCAATAAACGCGGGCGGCGGCCCCATCAACGGGTCAGATGTAGTTTTCACAACATTAAAGGCTAACCAGAATCCGCTGACGATTAACGACCCCGGAACACTGACGTATGGCGGGGGCTCGGTTACCCTGACGACAACGGGCGGCAGCGGAACAGGAGCTGTGACCTTCAACGCGGGTTCTTCCACCGGTTGTACGGTTACAACGGCCGGTGTTCTTACCGTGACCAATGCCTCAGGAACCTGCAATATTGTGGCCACGAAAGCCGCCGATGCCACCTATAACGCCATTTCCAGCCCTACATTGACCGTTACCCTGGCAAAAGCCAATCAGGCAGCCATTGTCTTTACCGATCCGGGCCCTGTGGCTTATTTGAATACTATAACATTGACTGCCTCTGGCGGATCCGGTACGGGTGGTTTTTCATTTGACGCTACCGGGTCCACCGGCTGCACGATTGCTTCCGTCAATCAACTGACTGTCACTGATAACACGGGAACCTGTAACGTTGTTGCCACCAAGGCGGCAGACAATAATTACAACGCGGCTTCCTCCGCCTCAACGGCGGTGACAATGACCGTTGCGCCTCAGGCGACCCTTACGGTGGATAATCCTGGATCACTTGCCTTTGGTTCGACCACTACCCTTTCAACATCCGGAGGCAGCGGAACGGGAGCCGTTACATTTGATATTGGCGGATCCAGCGGGTGCAGTCTTTCAGGGGCTGATCTGACAATCACGGATAACACCGGTACATGCGCGGTTACCGCGACCAAAGACGCGGATGCCCATTATTCATCCGCCACCAGCGCTTCGCGCACAATAACCATGGTAAAGGCGAATCAGACAATTGGTACTATCAGCCCGACCAGCGGCAGTCTGTCTGGAGGATCAGACACATTGTCACCGGCAACATCATCAGCGGGTTTGCCTGTAACATTTGCATCCACAACGACCGGTATATGCACAGTCTCCGGGACTACGGTTACATATGTTGCCGAGGGTAACTGTGGGATTACAGCCAATCAATCAGGTGATACCCACTATAATCCGGCTCCACAGGTTACCGGTACGATTGTGGTGGGTCCGTAAACTAGCGATATTCACATAAGCCTCCCTGAAAAACGGGGAGGCTTTTTCCTCTTAATTTAACCTTCCCGTCAGTTGACTAAACCCGAATCGCCATTAAAATGAAGTAACGCTTTTGATGGAAATCGAGGGAAGAGGACTATGAAGAAACTATCATTCTGGGATATCCTTGCGACACTCGTAGTAGTTGGAGTGCTGGGTCTGGCTGTAGTTTTCCTGAACATTTTTGTCAATCCATACTCTGCGCTGAATCCGTTCCCGCCCGCGACAAAAATTCCCACCACAAACCCCACCGCGATTTCATTAACGCAACAAACCCTCCCCGGAATCTGGACAGGTACGCCGGGAACGCTGCTGCCGCCGACCGCCACCCTGCTTCCGCCGACGGCCACCCTTCGCGGCCCAATTTACGTGCTCCCCACGTGGACGGCCAGTCCCTACCCGTATAAAACCCCCAATTACACGTTGACGGCTTATTTTGCCCGTCAATTCTTTACCCCCACCCGTACTGTCACCCCTATCGTGGGTACCGCCACCGGTGTACCCTGTGTGACCAGTGGAATCAATGTCTATTGTGACGATACGATGACCGGTTCCATCAAATACTACGGAACCTGGGATTCATATACCGGCAATGGACCTTTTAACAACACCGCTCATTACAGTTCTACTGTAGGTTCGAGCCTGTCGTTTACCTTCACCGGCTCAAAAGTTACCTACATCTTCCCTACATATTACACCCGCGGTCACGCGGCAGTTTATATTGACGGCGTCTATGTTGCCATGGTTAATCTCAATACGCCGGATCTTCGCTGGCAACAACTCTGGGATTCCCCTGTTCTGCCCAACGGCACTCATTCGATCACTATTGTGGTGCAAGATGGAACCATTGACCTGGACGGATTCATCGTCAACCGCACGGGCGCCGCGTTGACCAACACACCCGGCGCGCCGGCCACCTCAACCATGACCGCGCCTCCGGTTCCCACATCCACGTTCACCTCCACGGCAACATCTACCACCGCTCCGGTAATCACGAACACCAATACTGCCGTACCTACAGCAACAAATACAAATACCGCAGTTGTCATTCCTCCGACGGCTACCCATACCAGCACCAACACCGCGGTAATTGTTCCTCCGACGGCTACGTTTACTTTCACGAATACTGTCGTAGTCCCACCGACCAACACGAATACCCCTGTGCCGACCAACACGGATACACCTGTGCCGACCAATACCGATACACCGGTTCCGGTCATTCCAACCAATACCGATACTCCGATACCCACAAATACAGATACACCGGTTCCGCCGCCGACCATGACAGATACCGTGGTTGTGCCTCCCACTGAAACTCCCACGCTGACCTTTACAGCGGTGGTGACCTGCTCATTACTTCATCCAACCCAGACGCCTACCGCCACGCTTGAGCCAACACCCACGGCAATCCTGACCCAGATCCCGGTCGCCTGTACCATCACGGGTAATGCCGGCGCCGGCACGATCATTACCACTACCGGTGACCCCGGCGCGCAGATCACCCAGCCGGATGGTTCAGGTAATTACTCGATCGCTATTCCGTATAACTGGTCTGGCACCATCATCCCCACACGGGTAGGTTACGCCTTTACACCGGCGTCACTCAGCTACGCCCTCGTAGTGGCCAATATTTCTGACGTAAATTTCACCCCATCGGCCGTGGGCACTTTTAATATCACTGGAAATGCCGGTGTTGGCACGGTTTTGACGGTCACGTCCGGCGCTGTGGTGGCGCAACAGCCGGATGGCGCCGGTAATTACATCGTCACGGTAACCGCCGGTTGGACGGGTACGATTACTCCATCACATGCTACCTGTACCTTTGATCCGCCGTCACAATCATACCCCGGCGGGGTGGGTATGGATCTACCGGATCAAAATTTCACTCCTATTTGTCCGCCGTAAACGGACTCGATCATCTTGTTCAACAGGCCCGGCCTTCTGGCCGGGTCTGCTTTCTGAAATAAGTAAAATAAAATACGATACAATATTTGAGAGGAGGTCGCCATGAAAGATCCCATCACCCCTGAAGTGTTTGCTCATCTGGTTGACCTGGCCGCGCTGGAATTGGAACCCACCCAGTCCGAATATTTGCGGCTGCAATTGAACCATCAACTTAAAGCTATCCAGGAACTGGAAGCCATCCCGCTGGAAAGCGGAATTGAGATCTCCGCGCATGGTGTGCCGTATACGCCTGAAAACAGTCCGGCACCGCGTGAAGATATCATCCGCCCGTATCCCGATCCCGGATCGATAATTGCTCAGGCACCTGCTACCGATAGCGGCTACATTGTCGTTCCGGAAATTCCCCATATCACTCTAAAATAATCATATGAACCTTTGCGACCAATCCGCTGTTGAACTGGGAAAGATGCTGCGCCGCAAAGAAGTATCGGCGGAAGAGATCCTTGATTCCGCCCTGCGGCGAATTGACGAAGTGGACGGCCGCCCGGGGACATTAACACCCGGCGCGATCACTGAAGAAGACAAAAAGAAAGTCCATTCCTTCATCACACTAACGGCTGACCGTGCCCGTGAGCAGGCCAGAATCGTGGACAATAAGATAAAAGCCGGTGACGAGCCCGGCGCGCTAGCCGGGATACCGCTGACGGTGAAAGATATTTTTGTGTTGAAAAACACCCCATCCACCGCGGCGTCAAAAATTTTGGCCAACTTTGTTTCACCCTATACCGCCACCCCGGTATCACGGCTCGAAGCTGCCGGCGCGTTGACGCTCGGCAAGGTTAACCTGGATGAATTCACGTATGGTTCGTCCAATGAAAGCTCGGCCTTTCAACCCAGCCCGCGCAACCCGTGGGATACGAAAACGGTTCCGGGCGGTTCTTCAGGCGGCAGCGCCGCATCGGTGGCTGCCGGTGAAGCCGTGTTGTCACTGGGTACCGATACCGCTGGTTCTATCCGCCAGCCAGCCGCGTTCTGCGGCGTGGTGGGTGTCAAACCTACGTATGGACGTGTCTCCCGTTTCGGGTTGATCGCCTTTGCCAGTTCGCTGGATTGCCCGGGCCCGGTTGCACGGTCAGTGGAAGATGCCGCCTTAATGCTCAAGGTCATGGCCGGCGCCGATCCATCCGATGACACAGCCGCCACCCTGCCGGTTCCCGATTACCTGGCAGAGCTAGAAAAAGGTGTAAAAGGCATGCGTATCGGCCTGTCACCCGATTACTTTCGTATCACCTATCCCGATCCATCTACAGGCGAATTATTAATGCAGCCAATATCGCCTGAGATCGAATCGGCGGTTCGGCGCGCGGCTTCCCTGTTGAAAGAAATGGGAGCCGAGATCATTGAAGATGTTCCCATGCCGAATACACGCTACGGAATTCCGGCCTATTTCGTTATCAGCCGGGTGGAAGCCGCGTCAAACCTTCACCGCTATGACGGGGTAAAGTATGGCTTCCGCACTCCCGAAGTCACTCACGAACTGCGCGACCTGTACAAGAAGACCCGCGCCCAGGGCTTTGGCCCGCAGCCCAAATTGCGTATCTTGATGGGGATGTATGTCTCCGCCGCGCAGTACAGCGAACAATATTACAACCGGGCGCTTAAGGTGCGTACACTTATCCGCCATGATTTTGATACAGTATTTGATAAGAATGGTAAATACCGTTTGGACGCGTTGCTCACTCCTACCACTCCCACTACTGCCTTTGAAATGGGCGCCGTCTACGGTGATTCTGTGCTGATGCAGTATGCCGACCAGTTGACCGTGCCTGCCAACCACGCGGGAATTCCTGGCCTTTCGTTACCGGCCGGGTTGGATTCAAAGCGGCTGCCAATTGGCATCCAACTGCTGGGTGCTGACTATACCGAATCCACTCTGTTCCGCATCGGGCGGGCTTATGAACAGGCCACTGCCGATGACGCCTGGCGCGCGGAAAAGCCCGCCGTTCTGGCGCAATAGCCCGGAATGGAAGGTGACCATGACCGAATATGAAGCCATTATCGGGCTTGAAACCCACATACAATTGAATACTGCCACAAAGATATTCTGTTCTTGCAAGGCGGATTCGTGGTTTGACCCGCCTAATACCAATATCTGCCCGGTGTGCACCGGCCTGCCCGGTTCGCTGCCTACCCTGAACAAAGCGGTGGTGGAAAAGGGCGTCTTGCTGGCAAAAGCCATGCATTCCAACCTGCTGCCGATGTCATTTTTTGACCGCAAGAATTACTTTTACCCCGACCTTCCAAAGGGATACCAGATATCACAATATGACAAACCCATCGCCAGGGGCGGGTATCTGGATATGCCCATGAATCCGGCGGGTGGTCAGAGCTATGTGCGCCGTGTAACGATCGACAACATGCACCTTGAAGAAGATGCCGGTAAGACGCGCAACGAACCCGGCCGCCGGTTGATCGATTTCAACCGCTGCGGCGTACCGTTGATCGAAATGGTCACCGGGCCGGATTTGCGTTCAGCCGATGAAGCCGCGCAATACCTTATCCGTCTACGGCAGTTGCTGCGCTGGCTGGGTATCTCAGAAGCGGATATGGAAAAAGCCCATCTGCGTTGCGACGCCAACGTGTCCATTCGGATCAAAGGTGAAACCCATCTGAACCCCAAGACCGAGATAAAGAACGTAAACTCGATCGATGCCGTCAGGGAAGCTATCAGCAAAGAGATTGAACGCCAGATCCACGAAGTGGAAGCCGGACATAAGATCGAAACTTGGACCCTCGAATGGGATGAAGATGCCGGTGTACTGCGCAAGATGCGCTCCAAGGAAACGGAAGCCGATTACCGCTATTTCAAGGAACCTGACCTGCTGGCCGTGCGCATGACCGATGAATGGCGCGATGCCATCCTCGCCGGATACCCCGAACTGCCACTGGAACGCCGCGCGCGCTTCATTGAAGCGTACGGCCTGCCGGAGTATGACGCCGAAATTCTGACCGGTGAACGCACGCTTTCCGATTACTATGAAGCTACGGTCAAAGCCTACGGCGGTGACCCGAAGCGAGTGTCCAATTGGATCATGAATGACGTGCTGCGCATGGTCAATGACGCGGGCATTCAGGCCAGCGCGTTGAAACTTACACCCGCTTATCTGGCGGAGATCATCAAGTTGATCGATGCCGGCACCATCAACACATCCACCGGCAAGAGCCTGCTGGCCAAAGTGGAAACCACCGGAAGATCCCCCGCAACGATTGTGGACGAGGAAGGCCTGGCTCAGGTCAGCGATGACAGCGCCATCCGTGAGGTCTGCGCGAAGATTATGGCGGCCAGTCCAAATGAAACCGCTTTCTACAAAGCCGGCAAGGTGACGCTCATCGGCTGGTTTGTGGGGCAGGTGATGAAGGAAATGCGCGGCAAAGCTGACCCGCAGATCGCGCGCAAGATCATGGAAGAGATGTTGTCCAAATAGCTTTCCAGGAAAAATTTCACATCCATCCAAACCCTAAAGGTTTTCAAAACCCTTAGGGTTTTTGTTTGGTGATTTACCACAATCTACCTTGACACACGATATATCGTATGATAATATAACGTCTAACGATATAGCGAGGATCGAAATATGGAAAATAACGAAATACAAAAGTTCCTCCCGCTGTCTGAATCCACGTACTACATCCTGCTGTCGCTGGTTGAATCCCGTCACGGGTACGCCATTATGCAGCATGTAGAAACCATCAGCAGCGGAACGGTTACCATAGGACCGGGAACGCTCTACGGGGCGTTCAGCAACCTGGAAAAAGCCGGGTTGATTCGGATCACAGGTGAGGAAGACCGCCGGAAGTATTATCAACTTACAGCGTTGGGGAAGCAGGTTCTGGCTGAACAGATCCACCGGCTGAGCATCATGGCAGATAATGGGCAAAAAGCTTTACCAGATTTGGAGAAATGAGTAGAAAATGAACAAAACAATACACAAATTCCGTTGGTTCTGGGCCTGGGAAGATGACCAGGAAGAGATCTGGCTCAGGGAAATGTCAAACCAGGGATACCATTTTAAATCTGTGCTTTTCATTGGTCTGTATACATTTGAGATCGGAGAAAAGAAAGATTACGTCTACCGGTTGGATTACGCCCCCAAACGGGTGGATGATGAATACCTGAACCTGTTTCGAGATGCCGGTTGGAAATACATGGGTTCCATGAATTCATGGCAATATTTCCGCAAAGAAGCTTCCGGGTCAGTAGCGCCTGAAATATATACCGATTCTGAGTCAAAGGTTCGGAAGTATAAGAGGATACTGAGATTGTTAGCCGCGTTAATGCCGTTGATGGTTATTAATGTCGTCAACTGTCTGATTCGGGCTGATGAACCCGTGTGGTTTGCTCTGGCAATGTTCTTTATCTGTATGGTTGTTCTATTCTCTGTCGGATTACGGAAATTGCTGGAAAGAATAACCGATTTAAAAAGCTTGTGAGCAATACGCTGGTCGATAAAAATAAAAAACCGGAACGATTGAACTTCCTCGTTCCGGTTTTTTTGTAATAGAAATAATTTCGCGAAATTACCGCTTCCAGTTATGCGCCGTGTCAATCGCGGTTTTTAAATTATCCCAACTGGTTTCCGCGGGGACGGTGCAATCCGCGCCAAGGATGAACCGCCCGGGGGCATCTTTCAGAACGGCTTCAGCCGCCGCTCTGACTTCTTCTTTCGTGCCTTTGGCTAAAACACCGAGGCGGTCCATGCCGCCCATGAAGGGACGGTTGAAGAGCTTCGCGGCTTCTTTCGCGGTTAACTTACTGCCGGTCAATTCAAGGCTGGCGTTGACTACCTGACCCGGGTAATCCACAAAGCGGTTAATGCTGCTGTATGGAAGCTGGTAGTCACATACATGTAAGATGCTGAACAAACAGGTGCGATTGATTTCTTCCATTAATTCCAGGTCAAACGGGCGGATACACTGGTCAAAAAGCGCCGGGTCAGAAAAGCGGGCAGCTTCACCACCCTGGGTGGATGTGTAAAAACCATCCAGCCCTAGCCGCACACATTCTTTCACGAATCGCATCACACTGTTGGTGATGGTGCGCATGCCAACTTTGACCTTATCCGGGTCAGTTTCAATGTGCTGAGTGATCAGGTCATAGCTGGTAGTCTGGGCGGCGAACATAAAGGGTGAATAGAGGGTCAGAATAACCAGGGCTTCCTTCTTGGCCGCTTTAACCAGTCCCTCAACTACCTTCAACGGTTCGGCATAAAAATCCAATCCGTATTCCGGCATTTTGGCCCAGTCGTCCGGAGTTTTTATCTCAGGTATCACCGGAAATTTACGTTCATACTGGATCTTAACAAAATCCATACCGGTGTATCGGAAGAATTCCAGGTGTTTATCAACCGCGGCTTGACCTTCGCGGCAGGCAGGATCAAAATGCAAAAAGAATCCGGCAGGAATATACGGCGGCACGGCGGCCGGTTCAAGCAGACTTAATACAGCATCGCGTTTGTTCATGTGATTCTCCTTACCAGTCATCGCGCGGTATCACAGGCGCATTGATATTGTAAATCAAATCGGGTCATTCCCTACCGATGATCACTCCCCGCATTGAGACTGAACCGGCAACTATGGATTCATTGAAGAATTCCACTGGTTCATCTTCCCTTTGCATGGCAAGAACATACAATAATGGGAGATAGTGTTCACCAGAATTGATAGCGTATTTCACGCCAGGCCCCAATTTTTCGTATCGAATCAATGGATCGTGATTACCCTGAACGATATAATCGCGAACCTGTCTATCGATCTCTTCTGCCCATTCATAGGGATATCCGCCCCATGACATCAGCATTAAATTGTGTACGATGTTTCCACTGCCGATAACAAGCACACCTGTCTCGCGCAGGAACCGCAGGCTGCGGCCGAGATTGTAATGAAACAATCCGTCACGGGTTCGATCGAGGCTGATCTGCAGAACAGGAACATCCGCCTGCGGGTACATTCGGCACAGAACAGACCATGCTCCATGATCCAGCCCCCAGGTTAAATTGGGTCGTATCGTAACCGGCCTGGCTGTGGAACAGATATTGATCGCCAGTGAAGGGTCACCGGGAGCGGGGTATTCTTTTTCAAATAACGCCCTGGGGAATCCGTCAAAATCATGGATAGTTTTTGGTTTTTCCATGCCGGTCACTTCAGTGCCCACGGTTTCCCAATGCGCTGAAATGCAAACAACCGCTTCGGGTTTTGGGAGTTCCCGCCCCAATCTGTCCCATGTCTGGCTGTACTGGTTATCTTCAATGGCATTCATAGGAGTGCCGTGTCCGACAAATAGTACTGGCATTCTTTTTTCGCCCATTCTTTCTCCTGTATGTGAATACTGGAAAACCTCATGCGCGTAAATATCTATGCTTCTTTTATAATACTGATTTAAAGCCGTTCAGAACAGTGGTTGCGCAATTGTCCGGAACCAAAAAAAGAAAAGAGGCAACTTATGCCGCAAACAAGTCAAAACAGCGCCACCTGCGCGATCTGCGGTTATATTTATCCGGGGGAAAGTCTGCCTGCTATCTGTCCACAATGTGGTTCCAGCCAGTCATGGCATGCCAATGAGAAAGATACCTCCGAAGAACAACCGTCAGTCTGGCGATGCAAGGAGTGTGGATTTATTCACTATGGTCCACAGCCTCCGGAATTTTGCCCGGTGTGCGGTTTTCCAGCGAGTCAATTTGAGCCGCTAAAAAAGCGCAAAACGTTCATAAGTTGATCATTGCCCGGTTCCGGTTTGATGGCTATGGCGGGGAAGACGGCATAAAGATCCGTGACTGGGAAAAAGCGGGCTAATCGCGATCCTTAAAAAGTTTGATAAAGACCTCAACAATTTTGGGATCAAACATTTTTCCGCTCTGTTCTTCAATGTACTTCATAACCGCCTGCCTGTTCCATGCCGGACGGTACGGCCGGTCTGAGAGCAACGCGTCCCATACATCCACTATGGAAAAAATCCTCGCGCTGATGGGAATCTCTTCCCCTTTCAATCCTCGCGGGTAGCCGCTTCCATCCCAGTGTTCGTGGTGTGAATACGGAATTTCCAATGCCTGATGCAGATAGTCGACTTCCTTAAGCAGATGGTAGGCGTATTCCGGGTGTTGCTTCATGATCACCCATTCATCGTCAGAGAGTGGGCCGGGTTTCAAGAGAATATTATCAGGAACACCCATTTTCCCGATATCATGCAATAACGCGCCGCGTTCCAGGTCATCCAATTCTGAATCAGCGAATCCCAATTCTCGGGCTATCTTCAGGCTTAAGTCTACAACTCTGCGGCAATGATCCGCAGTCTCATGCTCGCGTAATTCAAGTGCCCTTGCCCATCCCTGAAGTGTGGCTTCATAGGCTTTTTCTACCTGCGCATGGGCTTCGTGCATTCGTTGTTCCGCTTCAATTCGCTCAGTAATGTTGCGGGTAATGGAAAGCAGGTAATCTTCACCATTAATCTTGAGGATCCTGGCTGACATTAACCCGAAAATAATTTTCCCATCTTTTTTCCTGAACGGAGCCAGAAGGTTTTCATAAAAACCATCGCGTTTTAATTTTTCAACCAATCGTTCACGGTCTTTAATATCGACCCAAATCTTTATTTCCAGTGACGTCTTTCCGATCACATCTTCGCAGGAATGTCCTGAGAAGCGGGTAAAGCCTTCGTTGGCTTCGATAAATAATCCATCTTTAATCCGAGTGATACTAACCGCGTCTGGCGACATATGAAATGCTTTAGAAAATTTTTCTTCTGATAACTGAAGCGCTTCATTCGCTTTACTTTTCTCTGTAATATCCGAAAAGGTGACAACCATTTTCCCGGGTTCGGTTTGAAACGCGTGAACATCAAAAATCCCCTGTATCCGACCTTCATCATACGCTACCTGTTCGCCTGACCAGGGCTCACCTGTTATTGCAATTTGACGGTAGATGGAGGGAATATCAGTTTCTACTAGTTTTGGAAAGGCCTCTTCTATCGATTTCCCAATAAATTCGTTATGACTAATGTGTAATATCGTATCCGCGGCAGGGTTATAATCGGAAAAAATCAACCTGGAAGATTCATCCAGAGTATACATATGTATTCCCAATGGTATGGCAGAAATAATTGACCGGAACTTCTTTTCTGAAGCCAGTAAATTCTCTTCTGTCTTTTTTTGGACGGTGATATCGCGAGTGGAAAAAATGATAGATGCTTCCGGGCCAGTTTCGGATCTCCTCGAATTGCCTGAAGTCTCAAGCCAGATGTAATGCCCATCCGCGTGTCTTAGCCGGTATCGGGTAATTCTTGGGATGCCATTATCTAACGTCTTTTGTATCGATTCTTTTACCCGATCACGGTCATCCGGGTGCACATACGATAAGGCATTTTTCCCGATCAAATCCTGAGGGTGATACCCCAACATAGAAAAATACGATGGTGATACATACAGGTAGTTCCCATCCAGATCAATTTCGCCCACCAGATCTGTCATATTTTCAGTCAGACGCTTAAATTGAGTCTCCTGCTGATGCTGGATCTCTTCAATTTCCTTCCGGCGGGTAAGTTCTTCTTCCGCTTTGGTCTCCGCCATAAACCGTTCATTCAGGGTTTCTTTCAACCGATTGCCGTACCAGTTTTGTAACATGAGTGAGACGATGATTCCAACAGCAAGTGAAGTGATGGATGGAAGAAATTGCGGGATTAGAGGCGGATACCGAAAAAGAATAACAGTTAGAAAGGTGATGGCACTGAGGACACTGTAAAAGACCCCGGTTCTTTTTCCCTGTAACATTCCTGAAAGCACTATGGATAAACAGAAAATGAATATTGCGGTATTTCTAAAATCTTTGCTTAGATACAGGATGTGTACACCAAACAGAAAAGCAACCGCGGCTGGCACATACCCGGCCCAGTGCCAGCCTCCGCGTTTCGAGGCGATCCAGCTGATTAAGATACACAAAAATAACACATAGACCGGTAATGCATGTTGCAGGGTGATTATTCCTGATAAATGAGAAATGAACACCAATGAGCAGGGCACTACGATCGCTAAAAGCATCAACCGGATGACTTCTTCAGTCCACAGATCTTTTCGAAATAATCGTTTTCTGTCTTCCAGATCGGTATATGGTTTTTGGGGTTGTGTTGAGGTTTGGGTCAAGATTGCTTTCCTTCAACAACCAGTTTTCAGATCTCTGCGTATTCGCAAATTAATAGTTTAGACCATATACATGATTATCCAGATTTATACATACATGCGCAATAAAATTTAGCGAAAAACCATCTCTATTTAAACAAACTGATATCATTAGAATGAATTATTCTGATCCCGGCCGGAAAAGGAAGTAATTATGACCTACCCCATCATCCAGCGTGAATTGACTGTACATTTGAATAACGAGCACTGGTATTTAAAGCCGATCGACGATCCTTCAATACTTGGTCCTGTGGACTATGGCTGGAGCCGATATCGCATGTATCCAGATAGTCTGTCTTTTGGCGAAGGTTTGCTGGCAGGCAGCAGTATTCCGGGTTCGCGCCGGTTGGTGTTCACCGGTTGGTCTAATCAGTGGGATGGATTTTACATTTCTTCCATGGGTGGAGCCGCGTACACTTTCCATGGAGTGGGTGTGAATTACGTCTCTTTACGCGGACGTGCTTCAGAAACCAGCGTCCTTCTGTTAAACCATAAGCAGGGTGAAGTTTTTGTCCGGCTTGAACCGGTAAATGCGGATGTGTTATGGAATGGGTATGCCAATCCTGACGGGCGTCCGTTGACGGGCTTTTTTGCCCTTCAACAGGCGTTATTCGACCGTTATAAATCCGAATATCCTGAGGGGAAGATACGCATTTGCGCCGTTGGACCTTCCGCGAAGTACACCGATGAAGGCGCTATCGGGTCTAACCCGGTACGCAAAGGAGAACTATCGGTGGTCACCGATTGGGCCGGCCGCGGCGGGCTGGGGTCACGGATGTACCATGTCAACAACCTGGCGGCGATCATCTTTGGCGGCGAATGGGAAGACCCTGACCTGCGAGACAGTTCGGAGATTGACAATTACTTTTTAGAACATTTTGGAAAAAAGACCATTCAGACGGACATATCCGTTACCGAAAAATACCGCTATGTACCCGAATTTGAAACCGGTGGCACCTTCGGCGTAAATAATCGTGACATGGCTGAACGTATATTGAGTTTTAACTACACCAGCATCTACCATACCGATGAAGAACGCTTAAAACATCACAATGAATTCATCCTCAAACATTACCTGACGCAATTCAACGAAGAAACGATTAAAACCAAGAATTTTCAGCATTGCGGAGAACCCTGCCCCGTTGTCTGTAAAAAGATCAACGAGATTTACAAGAAAGATTATGAACCCTACCACGCGCTTGGACCGCAAATAGGTGTGTTTGACCAGCGCGCGGCGGAAGAGATCAATGATTACGGCGACGCCATGGGCTTTGATGCTATTCAGGTTGGCGGAACAGTCGCCTGGATTATGGATCTGGTGGCCAATGGCTTGATCCCACCGGAAGATTTTAATCTTCCGCCTGCCAGTGAGCTGGCATTCCAATTCACGGATGATCCTCAGAAATTTGATGTAGTCAAAGATAGCGCGCGCAACGCGGCATACGCGCGGGCGGTTATGGATATGATCTTGTTTGACCCGGCTGGTGATGTATTCCGTCAGGGTATCCGACTGGCTGCAATGGAGTTGGATAAGAAATACAAGATCCGAAGTATTGACCGGGCTGTTTTCATCCCTCATGGCGATGAAGGTCACATGACTCCCAATCAGTACTGGGTGGCCGGTATGTTAAGCCCGATGCCAATGATGGGAAAATACTTCGTCTTCTACGAGAGCAAATTCCTCCCTCCTGAAAAATTGGGCAGGAAAAACGTGGAACGAATGACGTATGAGTTGTTCAACGAAAACAGCGGAATTTGCCGTTTTCACCGGAAATGGAGCGAAACCATTACGGATGAGATCCTGGAAGCCCATTATGGGCTTAAAGTGAACTACAAGGAACATCAATTCGAACTGGCACGCGCTATTCATGAAGCGGAATCTCCCAAGAGCGTTTTCTGGGAAAGCGAGCGTGTTATCGATCTGCTGGTCACGTTCCTGGAACTATGGTCAAATGCCGGAATGCAGGATCCTGAACTGGCAGACTGGTTAGAACGCTTCCATACGGATAAAAAGATGGCCGCCCGTGATTGGTGGAAAGCCGTCAAAAAAGGAATTGATGAGACGTTTGATGCCGGCGCTGAAGCTATTCCAGACGCGCTTACGCCCGGGCAATCCAATAAATTGCAGGTGTAGTGGATGGAATCGATACATGAATTGTTCCGTATCGGGCACGGTCCTTCCAGCAGTCATACCATGGGACCGAGGCGGGCGGCGGAAGCGTTTTCTCAGAAACACCCGGAGGCTGTTTCCTTCAGGGTGACGTTGTACGGCAGCCTGGCGGCAACCGGGCGTGGGCATTTGACAGATAAAGCTATCATCGAAGCGTTGTCTCCCCGTGGAGTGGAATTCACCTGGAAACCGGACGACCTTTTACCCCTGCACCCCAACGGTATGGAATTTGAAGCACTGGATGCCAGCGGCAACCCATACGGTTTGTGGAGGGTGTACAGCCCCGGCGGTGGGTCATTGATGGAAGAAAACCCACCGGCCGCGAAACCGGTCTACCCGCTGACCACCATGAGCGAAATTCTTAAGTATTGCACCTCCAGTGGCTTAACCTTCTGGGAGTATGTGGAAGCCAACGAAGGTAAAGAGATATGGGACTTTCTCAAAGAAGTTAACCGGGTGATGCATGAGAGTGTACAGCGGGGAATTCAGGCCGAAGGTGTGCTGCCCGGTGGGTTGGGGGTTTCTCGCCGGGCATGGACGTTCCACCGCAAAAGCCTTTTGAACGGCAGCAACCTGGTTCGCGAGGGGTTTCTGCCGGCGTACGCGCTGGCTGTGGCAGAAGAAAATGCAACCGGCGGGTTGATCGTCACCGCGCCAACATGCGGGTCATGCGGCGTGCTTCCAGCCGTCATCTGCCACATCGAAGATACTGTTCAGACTTCGGAGAAGCATGTATTACGCGCGTTGGCTACGGCTGGCCTGATCGGCAACCTGATACGGCATAACGGGTCCATTTCCGGGGCGGAAGTCGGCTGCCAGGGTGAGATCGGTTCTGCCTGTGCCATGGCCGCCGGCGCGGCCGCCCAGTTGATGGGCGGTACCATCCGCCAGATCGAATACGCGGCAGAGATGGGACTGGAACACCACCTGGGCCTCACCTGCGACCCGGTCAACGGGTTGGTGCAGATCCCCTGCATAGAACGCAACGTATTTGCCGCCACCCGCGCCATGGATTGTGCCACCTTTGCCACTTATTCCGATGGCGCTCACCGGGTTTCATTTGATGAAGTGGTTACCGTGATGAAGCAAACCGGTGAAGATCTGCCGCGCGTGTACCGTGAAACAGCCGAGGGCGGACTGGCCATTACCTACCGTTTCCCGCGAAGACAGCAAACCGGCAATAAAAACTAAAAAATCCCCATTACGCATGCAACAATCCCGCCCTGAACTGTTTGACCAACTAACCTCCACAATCTTGCGCCGATATAAAGCCAACAGCCGCAAAACCATGCTGGATGTTTATCATGTTGACCGTGATTTTATCCGGCTGGAAAAGGACAACCTGGAATTCCTGTATGAAAACCGGGTGGATATCTCGATGATACTGGGTGATCCGGTGTATTCGCTGGAACTGGCCCGTGAGTTTTTACGCTCCAGCCTGGAATTTACCTACAACAACAATCAATATGTTCACCTGGACCAGGATGAACAAGACCGATTAATGACGATGTACTCCGCTTACCTGCGGGGAATGAAGACTGTGTTGGCTGCATCCCGCGATTATGAGGAATTCGCGCAGAATTTTTCGACCCTGGTGAAAGAACATTTTAAAGACCTGAGCCGAAATATCTCACGTTTTTTTGACCGTGAACCCGGCTGGCAGGTGCAGGAGAATATCATCCTTAAACAGGTGGTATGCAGTGAATATTCACCGGATTTTCAACTCAAATTACTGGGTCTTGACGCGCAGGCATTGATGGCGCCGGTACTGGACCTGGGCTGCGGCAAGCAGGGGATACTGGTGAAACACCTGCAGTCACTGGGGTTGAAGGCGCTGGGTGTGGACCGGGTTGTCAGCCCGGCTCCCGGTTTATTTGAGGCTGACTGGTTTGATCTGGAATTCAAACCGGATTCCTGGGGAACTGTGATCTCGCACATGGCTTTTTCCAACCATTTCCTGTTCCATCACCGGTATAAAAATGGACATCCTGACCGCTATGCTGCCATGTACATGCGCATCCTGAACGGGTTAAAACCGGGCGGCAGTTTTGTTTATTCTCCGGGATTGCCATTTATCGAGCAATATCTGCCCGTGAAAAAATTCAGCATTCAACGCCGTGTTGTTCCCTCTTCACGGCAATTACCGGAAGAAATAATTAATGGTTCCGGCGAGCAACCGATTGTGGTCACCGTCACACGGACGAATTAGATCAACAGGTACCGTGAGCCAGAAGCGCCACACGGTTGCCTGAGCGGGTAAGGCGGTTATACATACCGCAGGCTTCCGGGGTAGGCAGAAGAATTAATCGGGTAATCCCGTTTTTCTGAATATGTTTTCGGGTTTCTGAAGGGACTTCAATGGCGCTGTCAACGCCAATGCCGATGATCAGGGTGGTTAGATTCTGTCCGAATACACCTGTGATCATCTCAGGCCGCAGAAGATGCCCCTTACGTTCCTTCCAGTCAGTGACAACATTGTCGATCAGGCGAATGTCTTTTCCCACCCCTTCTCCCTGATCGGAGTGTGCTTTTCCAAGAATGATAAACCTGCCCCAGGTAAATTCTTCAATTGGGCCATCAGGATCAACAAATGTTTGCATACAAACATCTCCTTATGGTTGGGAAGAAAGACCCCTCCATTCGCGGTCCAGTATGGCAAACCATTGCTCAGAAGCCCACCCGCCTTTGTACCAGAGGCTGTCGATGAAACAGCCTTCGCAGCGGAATCCCACACGCTCAAGTAAATGATGGGCGGCAACATTCGCCGGATCACAATTAGCGATCACACGGTGGATATTGAGATCTTCAAACAGGTATCGAACCAGCTCCCGAACCGCTTCTGTGCCTAACCCTTTTCCCTGGAACGGCTTTGAGAGGGTCATGCCTATCTCGGCCTGATGATGGCTGTCTTTAATAATGACAAAAGCCACGTCACCGATGAGGGTGCCGCTCTCTTTAAGTTCCATTCCGAGTTGAAGCCAGTGGCCGGTTTCACCCGGGGTGACAAGTTTCATTTGATCGATAAATTCTTTCGCCTGTTCTTCGGTAAACGGCGCCCCCCAACCCTGATATCGCGCGATTTCGGGGTCTGACCGATACGCGGAAAAAGCGGTGATATCCCGGTCATCCAGCGGCCGCAGGATCATTCGCTTCGTTTCAAGGGTAAACATACTATTCTTTCAGGTCTTTAAGCAGATTACGGCTCGCCTCGACAAGCATCAACGTATCTGTGCTGACGGCGATAAGTGAAAATCCTTTTGCCGCGCATTCACGCGCGAATGGGATGGATGCCGTGAAGATACCGATGGGCATTTTCTTTTTCTGACATGCCAGACGCACTTTTTCGATGGCGTCCGTCACTCGCGGGTCGGAAACCTGACCCGGAATCCCCAGACTGGCGGAAAGGTCGTACGGGCCGATCAATACCGCGTCCACGCCTTCCACTGCGACGATATCATCGATGTTTTGAACAGCTTGAATATGTTCTACCTGAACCACAACGGCGGTATTTTCATTCGCGGTTTCAATGACCTGTTGAAGGGCGGCCCCGTAACGGTGGACTCGTCCCACGCCAACACTGCGCGTCCCCTGCGGGGGATACTTGCTCCATTTGACTGCGTTGCGGGCATCTTCGCCACTGTTTACCAGCGGCAGCATAATTCCGGCCGGGTCGATATCCAGTGCTTTTTTGATCCAGATCGGATCATTTGCCGGCAGCCGAATAATACCGGCAATATTTTGTCCCCCGGCTTGCAGAATACGCTGCACATCAGCCACATCCAACGCGGCGTGCTCCATGTCAATGAACAACCAGTCAAAACCGCTGTCAGCCAGAATTTCTGTTATCTCGGGAGCGGAAAGGGAGACCAATGTTCCCCATAATAATTGACCATCTATAAGTTTCTGGCGAAAAGACATGTTTTGACCTCTGAAATGGTGGTTTTGCACAATGTGATATCCTTTGCAGTAACCATAGTCTACTATCCTTTCAGGATTGGTACAATAAACATCCGTATTTATTCGTTTAAAAAAAAGAGGGAAAATGTTTGAACTTTCATCCGTACAGAAAAGACACAAGTTTTTATTCAGGTTTCTGGCTGTTTTAATCGCGCTATCGTTAGCAATAATGAGTTGTTCTTCCGGTGATGAACAAGCGTTCAATCCGAATTCAAATGAATCAGAATCGGTGACGGAAGAGGTTCAGCCGGATATAGAAGAAGCGCAGACTTCATCGGAGGCGGCGCCTTCGGCTCCACGAACGAACAAAGGCGATACCTGGACGATCATGCTGTATCAAGACGCGGATGATCCCATTCTGGAACAGGATATCTTTACAGACCTGAATGAAGCCGAACGCGTGGGTTCGTCGGATAAGGTAAATATCGTTGCCCAAATTGACCGCTATAAAGGCGGATTCAAAGGGAAGCAAAATTTTGCGGGCGCAAAGCGTTTTTACCTTACACAGGACACTGACCTGGAAAGGATCAATTCCAGAGAAGTGGGTGATCTGGGTGAGATCAATATGGCTGATGGAGAAGTTCTCACGGATTTCGTCACCTGGGCGGCCAAACAGTACCCGGCTGATCATTATGTACTTATCCTCAGCGACCATGGGACCGGCTGGCCGGGCGGTTGGACGGATGAAGATAACGGCAGCAAACCCAAAGACGTTTTGATCGACGGTTGGAATGATATGCTGTATTTGAATGAATTAGATGACACCTTCGCCGAAATCAGAAAAAAGACAGGCATCGAAAAGTTCGATATTATCGGATATGACGCCTGCCTGATGAGCAGCCTTGAAGTTATCAGTATGACGGCTGCTTACGCGGATTACACGGTTTTATCTCAAGAAACAGAACCATCGATGGGTTGGGCTTATAACGCCATTCTGTCAAAATTGGTTAAAAATCCAAAGATGGAAGCGGCTGATCTGGCAAAGTTGGTTGTCGACACATATATCACGGAAGACATGCTGATCACCGATGATGAAGCCAGGGCGGCTTATGTTTCACGCACCTATGAAACCTCCGGTGATGTGGACCCGGCTGTGTTGGCAAAGGAAGAGACAAAAACTGTCACTCTGGCGGCAATTGACCTTGCCAAAATTCCCGCGGTTATTGACAGTCTTGATCGAATGGTCACCCCGCTGAGCAAGATCAACCAGAAAGTGGTGGCAGGGTCACGGTCACACACCAAGGCGTATGAGAATGTTTTCGGCGAAGATTTCCCCTCACCGTATATTGACCTGAGCAATTTTGCCAAACTTATTCAGAGAGACAGCACCAGCGTAAATGTTCAAAATGCCGCGGCTGAATTACAGACCGCCATCAAGAAAGCCGTGATCGCCGAGAAGCACGGTCCCAGCCAGAAAGGTTCAAACGGAATTTCCATTTATTTCCCGAATTCAAGACTCTATCAAACAGCGGGCTCGGATTATAAAACGTACGCGGGCACAGCGAAACGCTTTGCCGGTGAAAGCCTGTGGGATGATTTTCTGGCGTTTCATTACACCGGTCAGGAGATAAAGCCTGAAAACAAAGTAGCGGAAGACGCCCCGGTTACAGCCCCCGGAGCCAATAAAATTGATATCGCCGCCATAAAGCTAAGCGGTAATGCCGCCTCCACCGGTAATCCGGTAACTTTATCGACAACCATTAAGGGCGAGAATGTCTCATATCTGTACATTTTCTCTGGTCGTTTCACCAAGAACAAAGATCAGCTTCAGGTCATTGATCTTGATTACATCGATTCCGAAGAAACCAAAGAGATCGACGGACGCATCATCCCGGAATGGGGTGAAGGCGACATTCCGATCGAAATGGATTGGGAACCGCTTGCGTATGTAGTGAATGATGGTTCGCATAAACAGATGGTCCTGTTGGAACCGGATACTTTTGGTGCTGGAACGGAAGATACGATCTATACCGTAAATGGAATTTTTAAGTTTGCCAACGGTGAAAATGACCGCTTTGCCACTCTGTACTTCGATGGCGATGGCAATTTGATGAACGTAATGGGCTTCCGGTCAACAGATCCCGTCGGCCCGCAGCACGAAATCACCCCGGAGCGGGGTGACCAGTTCCAGATATTGCACCAATACATCCCTATGACAGGGAAAGGGGAAGAAGCAAAAACTATCTACAAAGAAGCCGGCATTTTGACCTTTGGTGACACTCCCTGGACATGGGAAGAAAGCCCGGCGGCAAAAGGACAGTACCTGATTGGTATCATCGCTGAAGACATGGATGGAAACACCTACGCGGAATATACATCTGTAACCGCTGAATAATTCCGATAAATACAACAAGAAGGCTGACCGGATTTATTGGGTCGGCCTTCTTGTTTTTAATATTTTGCAACGCTCTAACATTATACGTAATATAGACAAATAAGATATATAATGTTATATATAAGATCGATAATGAGAAAAGGAGCGAATATGTCTTCTTTGAGTGCTTCCCGAAAGGGACAGGTAACTTTTTCCGATCCACCCATCGCGAATTTTTTATTCAATGATACGCGAATGTCCCTGTTATGGTTGGTGCTTCGGTTGTATTTAGGGTATGAATGGATTATGGCTGGTTGGTCAAAATTATTCAATCCTGTCTGGTTCGGTGATAAAGCCGGTGTAGCTCTCACTGGTTTCCTCAACGGGGCACTGGCAAAAACTGCCGGAGAACACCCGGATGTGCAGGGTTGGTATGCCGGATTTCTTCAGAACATGGTGATGCCGAATGCCGCCCTGTGGAGCCGTTTTGTGGTTATTGGAGAGATACTGGTCGGCGCAGCGCTCATTCTGGGAATTTTTACCGGGCTGGCGGCTTTCTTTGGCGGATTCATGAATGTCAATTATTTGCTGGCGGGCACGGTCAGCACAAATCCTGTGCTTTTTATTGTAGCCACCTGGTTGGTAC